>NZ_JASGSR010000229.1:0-5714 GCF_040446015.1 Bradyrhizobium sp. INPA03-11B | reverse complement strand
CCTCAAACAGTTGCCGATAACGTTTCGGAGCGCGGCGTCTAACATGGAAGGCGCCAGTCAATTCGGCCTCCTGGTGCAGCCCGCGATCGATTGATGCGCGCATTGCACTCCAAATCCGGTCTAGCCCCGCGCTACCTCGTCGATCGGGCGACGCGCGCCCCTTCATTAGCTAGAACGATCTCATCGATTCGCACTCCGTGCGTAAGCGCTTAGCCGCAACCCTATTGATGCTGGCTTGACGTTTTGCGGAACCACCATGGCATGAGGTCTTCGATTCTGCTTTGGGGATGGCCGGCGATGATCGCCTCGAGCGTTTCGGCGATGTAAGCGACCGGGTTGACGTCATTGAGCTTGCAGGTCGCTACGATGGATGCGAGCAAGGCCCAATTTTCGGCCCCGACCTCATGACCAGCAAAGAGCGCGTTTTTCCTGGTCAAGCAGATCGGCCGGATCGCGTTTTCAACCGGATTGGTGTCGAGCTCGAGACGCCCGTCATCGAGGAAGCGTGTCAGTCCCGGCCAGTGATTGAGTGCGTAGCGGATGTCCTCGGCGAGCGTCGAGCCACTTGAGATCATCGACAGCTGCTTCTCGAACCATGGCTTCAACGCGCCAACGATGGGCAGCGAATGCTCCTTGCGCGCGGCCAGCCGGATGTCCGGGGATAGACCGCGGACCGTGGCTTCAATGGCGTAAAGTTGTGCGATCTGCCGGACTGCTGCCTCAGCGATCGGCGACTTGCTGTTGCGTACCAATTTGACGAAGCGCCGGCGCAGATGGCTCCAGCAATGCACGAGTGTCCACGGCCCTTGTGGTCGAGCCAGCTCCGAGAGCCGATCATAGCCGTCGCATTGCAGGAAGCGCCCGTTAAAGCCCGCCAGGAACTGCTCGGCAAAAGCGCCGCTGCGTCCGGCTGCATAGCGGAACAGCACGATCGGTGGACTTGGGCCGCTATGGCCGCGATCGTCGGAGGCGATCGCCCAGAAGTAGCCCTTCTTCGTCTCGCCGCGCCCGGGATCGAGCACCGGCGCTGTGGTTTCGTCCATGAACAGGCGATCCGCCGTGGCCAGATGGCGGCGCATATGATCCCCAACGGGCTGGAGATGGAAGCAGGCGCGGCCTGACCAGTTGCCCAGCGTAGCCCGGTCGAGCCGGATCCCTTGTCGCGCATAGATCTCGGCCTGACGGTAAAACGGCGTATGGTCGCCGAACTTGGAGACGATCACGTGCGCAATGGCCGCTTCGGTCGGCAGCCCGCCGGGCACGACATGGTCCGGCGCATGGGCCTGTACGACAGCGCCCGAGCAGCGACGGCAGACGTATTTCGGGCGGCGCGTGACCAAAACCCGCCATTGTGCCGGGATCACGTCAAGGCGTTTGCTGACGTCCTCGCCGATCTTCGTCATCGCGCCGCAACCGCACGGACAGAACGTGCTCGCAGGCTCGATGATCCGCTCCACCTGGGGCAAATGGGCCGGCAGGTAACCCCGATTGCGATGATGGTCTTGATCCGATCCGGCGCGTGATCGGCCCCTGATGATCGCCGCCGCCTTCTCCTGCGCCGCGTCCAGGACGCCTTGCGCGATCTCCACGTCTTCGAGCGGCAAGTGATATTGATCTGGCCGCAGCTTCTCGGACTTCGCTCCGAACTTCTCCCGGCGTAGTTCACCGAGAATGACCTCCAACCGACGCCGCGCTTCTTCCGACGTCGCCAGCGCCGCTTGATGCTCGCTCAACGCTGCTTGCGTTTGCGCCAAGAGCGCCTTCAGGCGTTCATTCTCGTCGCGAAGCGTCGCGGTGCTCATGCGCCATCTCGAGCACATCACCGCCGCCGGCGCCATGCCCAACTCGGCTCCGAGTCATTCTGCCGCAGTTATCCAGCGACCTGTGGACGCCGCGCTTCCTCCGGGCGAACCAACCGCCAATCCAGGCCCTCAAACAACGCCGCGAACATCGCCGGCGATATCCGCATCACGCCGTCCGCAATCTTTGGCCACACGAACTTGCAGCCCTCGAGGCGTTTGTGCACCAACACCAGGCCCGTTCGATCCCAGACCAGAATCTTGATCCGGTCCGCTCGTTTCGACCGGAACACGAAGGCTGCACCGCTGAACGGGTCGAGACCAAGCATCTCCTGCACTTTCGCAGCAAGCCCATCGTGGCCACAGCGGAAGTCGACAGGCCGCGTCGCGATATAAATCTTCAGCTCGGCGCCAGGTACAATCATCGTGACGCTCGCACCGCGCGGATCACCTGAGACAGTTGCTCCCCATCTATCGCTGCGTCCGTCCGCACGACGACATCGCCAATCGCAATCTCGAGCTTGATCGCCGGAACGTGATGCTCTTCTAACGGCCCTTCCACGACCAGCGGCGCAAACGGCGGCTGCAGAGCCTCGCACGACGGCAATTCGCCTCGCCGGCGAAAGCGTCGTCGCCAATCGTAAATCTGCCAGCGCGTCGCCCCGTGCTTGCGCGCCACCTCCGCCACCTGAGCGCCGGGCAGCAGACTTTCGGCGACGATCCAAGCACGCTCAGCCTCCGAACGTACGCGACGCCCCGACGGTCCCTCTAGCACTTCAAGCCGGCTGATCGACCCAACCGACGAGCCGTCCAAATGGACGTCCTTTTTGCTGTCCAATCCCATCCAAACCTCCGTTCAAACCCGGAGGCTTCTTCGCACACCTAACCTAACCCGGAACCCAGGGTATCGGCTTAGCGCTTATCTCCGTGCGAGGCGGCGATCGCGAGCAACTCCTGAGCGGAGCGGTAGGAGTAAGGCAACTCCGTCAATGTGTTCGATTGATTGCGTATGTCATCTTCGGCGATCACACACCCGCCGCCAACCGAATAGTAATCACGGCGGTAAAGATCGCCCGAGATGCATCACGGGCGCAAAAGCCCAATCCGTTCGGATGATACGGCAAGCGTCCGTTCTGGTAAAAAAGCAGGTGAGTATGTTACCGAAATTCGATAGCGCGCACTCCGAGCGGGGGCTGACAACCGCAGCGCCGAATCTCCTCAACCTGACCTATGGCCTTTTCCACCTCTATCGTATCCGGCTGCTCGCCGAGCAGTCCAACGAAGATGGCGCGATCCGTCGTATGCCCTCGGCCCGCAAGAGAACGCGAACCGAATAATTCCACCGTCACCTCGGTAATCCGATGGAATACGCCTCGAGTTTCTGCTTCCTACAGGAAGCGCCGCGCCGCGACCATTGGACCGACAGTATGGGAGCTCCACGGTCCAATGCCAATCTTGAAAAACTCAAAGACGCTGACAGGCACGGCTACTCCAATCTTCAGGCAAAGCAAAACGCATCATGCGCTGCTGCCGTTTCGGCGATCTGAGTTTGCGCCCATCAAACTCACTTCTTTGATGGAGGATCAATGAACGATTGGAAATGTGTGGAATTTGCGACGCGCACCGTTTTCCGGCCGCAGCTATGGACCGGGCGGCTGCTCACACATGTGAGCTGGATGCGGCTTGAATGAGAGAGAGACCCCATCTTTGCAGGATTACTGCAATGGCGGTGCAATCTACGCGTTCTTCTCGCGTCAACTCGCCCTATAGATCATCGTCTGCTGCTTGGTAGGGTTCACGTCTGTTGTTGAGCCCGAGCCACAGCGATCAAAAACTCACGATTGGACTCTGAATAGGGCCACCATGTCCGTTTCAAGGAAAGTGCAAGCGCATAAGCTCGAACTTGCCGGCGAAGTCGATAGGCTACTCACCGAATTGGGCGTGCCCCGAGCCCGCTACACGGAAGGAACGTTCGAGGTGCGGACGCCCATTACCGGTGAGATTATCGGACAGGTCCAAGAAACAGGCGTCAGCAGCGCCGTCGCGGAAATCGAAGCGGCAGATACAGCCTTTCGTGAGTGGAGACTAGTACCTGCGCCAAAGCGTGGCGAACTGGTGCGTCTGCTCGGCGAAGAATTCCGAGCCAACAAAGAAGCTCTTGGCCGACTGGTTTCGATTGAGGTCGGTAAAATTTGCTCGGAAGGTGTTGGCGAAGTTCAAGAAATGATCGACATCTGTGATTTCGCGCTGGGTCTCTCGCGCCAGCTCTACGGACTCACAATCGCGTCCGAACGTAACGAGAATCGGTTGATGGAAAGTTGGCATCCGCTCGGCGTCACCGGGATCATTTCATCGTTTAATTACCCCATCTCGGTTTGGGCGCTAAATGCGGCGCTCGCTCTCGTGTGCGGCAACAGCATCGTCTGGAAGCCGTCAGAGAAGACGCCATTGACGGCGTTAGCCACGCAGGCGCTGCTTGAACGTGCCTTGAAACGCTTCAATGAAGGCGGTGGGGCTGCGCCTGAAGGACTCTCGACTGTACTGTTTGGCCGCCGGGAGATCGGAGAAGTCCTCGTCAACCATCGAAATGTTCCAGTGGTGTCGGCCACGGGCTCGACTGAGATGGGACGCGCCGTTGGACTGGGACTCGCCAAGCGCTTCGCCCGTGCGATTCTTGAGCTCGGCGGCAACAGCGCCGCAATCGTTGCGCCGACTGCGGACCTCGATTTGACGCTACGTTGCGTCGCTTTTGCTGCAATGGGAACGGCGGGTCAACGCTGCACGACCTTGCGTCGCCTGTTTGTACACGAAGCCGTCTACGACACCTTGGTACCACACCTGAAACGCGCCTACGCATCGGTCGCGATCGGCAATCCACTCGATGCCAGCACGCTGGTCGGTCCGCTGATTGACGCAGCGGCGTTTCGCAGCATGCAAAGTGCACTTGAAACTGCAATAGCGGCCGGTGGCACGGTTCACGGTGGCGAGCGTGTAGCCATGGAGGAAGCGAGCGATGCCTACTATGTCCGTCCGGCGCTGGTCGAGATGACTGCGCAGAACGGCCCGGTTGAACACGAGACCTTCGCGCCCATCCTCTATGTCATGAAGTACAATGACTTTGACGCCGTCCTCGAACTGAATAACGCCGTACCGCAGGGTCTTTCGTCCTCAATCTTTACAAACGATTTGCGCGAAGCCGAAGTTTTCCTGTCCGCGCGCGGATCTGATTGCGGTATAGCCAACGTCAACGTCGGCCCATCGGGCGGAGAAATTGGCGGCGCGTTTGGTGGCGACAAGGAGACCGGCGGCGGGCGAGAATCGGGGTCTGATGCGTGGAAAGCCTATATGCGTCGAGCGACAAACAGCATCAACTATGGACGCGCGATGCCGGTTGCCCAGGATATCAAGTTTGACGTTGTATAGTGGGCGATGAAAGCAGGGGCCATTTCTTGTTTCTCGGCTGCTGGCCCATTTGTCGAAGCTGCGTGGCGTCGGAAACTTGGAGTGTAGGAGCGCGTCGGAAGTCCCTTAGGTTTTCTTTTGTTGCACGATCGGATGCCTCGCGGTTGATTGGACAGCTCCTCGTGAAGAATCCCAGCGCCGCCTCTTAGGATCGGTCACGCCGGCATGCTGCGGATTGAAGCATCGTTCTGTCGTCTGACAAACGTTTAGGAAGATCGGGAAGCGATAGTGACCAAGATGCAATGCTGATGTGTGCCCGCAATCGGGAAAGGGTCGGTTGCACGCTATATCCAGGTCGCTCAGCACTGAGAAGCCCTGCTTCATCGACAAAAGTCGGGGCGGCGAGCGCGGTTCAAGGTCCGATAGGCCACGTCCCTGGTGAGGGATTCTATACCCTGAATATCTTTCCGGGATTAAGAATGTTGTTAGGGTCGAGAGCCTGTTTTACGCGTT
>NZ_JASGSR010000228.1:0-5721 GCF_040446015.1 Bradyrhizobium sp. INPA03-11B | reverse complement strand
CCGTAGATGGTTCCGGCCGCGATGGCGGCGATCCAGGTCACCACGACGCTGTCGATCCGCCTGAACGCGGGGTTGGTCAGGAGCACGCCGAGAATGGTGATCGCTCCGCCGACCGCGCCGCCGATGCCGCCGATCAGGTAACCCATCAACGGGTTGTTGCCGAGCGTCTCGGTGATCTGGGCCGGGCTTGCGGCGTTGCCGTCGGCCGGGACGGTCTTGGCATATTGGCCGAGCGCCTGAAGCGTGACCGCGCTCGCATCATAGGCCGCGATCCAGGCCGCGGTCGTGATGGCGACCACCAGCGCCAGCTGAAACCGGTCCTTCGCGCCGAACATGACATTGCAGGTCGCGATCGCCGCGCCGAAGATCAGCCCGGGCAGGATCGTGATCCCGCCTGCGTCGGAGACGACGAACGAATATTGCAGGACGTTGAGCGCATAGGTCGTGACCAGGCTGCACACGATGGCGGAGGCCAGCGCCAGCACGAGGAACGGCAGGTTCGGCTGCCCGCGCGACTGCTCGCTTCTGGCCTCCAGCATGCGATCCACCGCGGCGCGCGTCTCGGCGGCGGCGCTGCCCTGCGGCTCCAGGATCGTGACCGCCTTGAGATAGGTCGGAACCTGGTCGAGCGGGGTCGGCGCCATCATGACAGGCAGCACGCGATTGCTCGGGTTCGGCCATTTGCTGCGGGCAAAGGCCAGCTCGCTCAAGGTGTAACGTCCCTTGGTCACCGATTCCGGTGAGATCAGGAACACCATAAAATCGCTGCTTTCGATGGCTTTTTCGACCCGCGCATCGAAGCTGTCGCCCGGCGGGAGATCGTCGTGCGAAAAGAAAACGTCATGGTCGCAATTGCGCAGGGACTGAGCGATGTTGTCAGCCTGCGATTCCAATTCGGAGGGAAATGACAAAAATATGCGCATGGCAAAACTTACCACCCAGAATTGAATTCTGACATTGCCGAATCCACGTTGCAATGCCTGTTTCCGCGGGGTGAGATCGATCATGAAATGGCCAGCCATCATCGTCGCATTCGCGCTGTTGCTTTGTGCGCCGCTGCAGCGGCCGGCATATGCCGCCGATGCCGCGTTCACCCAGTTCATCGCCTCGCTGTGGCCTGAGGCCAAGGCGGCCGGCGTGTCGCGTGAAACCTTCGATCGCGAGACGCGCTCCCTCGAGCCCGACTACAAGCTGCCCGATCTGATCCTGCCGGGACGTCCCAAGACCGGCGCGCCGGCGCAGGCCGAGTTCGTGCAGGTGCCGGCCGACTACATCAAGGAAGCCTCGATCGCGCGGCTCGCCGCCGAGGGGCAGCGGCTGTTGCAGAAGTATCGCTCGTCGCTTGACGCGATCGAGAAGCGGTTCGGCGTTCCCCCAACGATCGTGCTGGCGATCTGGGGCCGCGAGACCGACTATGGCCGCTACTCGCTGCCCTACGATACGCTGCGCGTGGTGGCGACGCAGGCCTATGTCGGCCGCCGCAAGGATCAGTATCGCACCGAGTTCATCCTCGCGCTGAAGATCCTCAGTGAGGGTGCGGTGACGCGCAAGGAGATGCGCTCGTCCTGGGCGGGCGCGACCGGCTACACCCAGTTCCTGCCGTCGGAGTATTACAAGCACGGCGTCGACCTCGACGGCGACGGCAAGGTCGACATCTGGCACTCGGTGCCGGACGCGCTCGCCTCCGCCGCGCAGCAGCTCGTCAACAAGGGCTGGCAGCCCGGCGTGCGCTGGGCCTATGAGGTCACGGCACCCGCCAATGCCGACTGCACGATGGGCGTGCCCGAAGTGACGAAACCGATCAGCCAGTGGCTGCGGGCGGGCTTCGTGCCGGTGCGCGGGCAGAAGCTGAGCGCCACCGAGCAGGCGCAATCGGCCTCGCTGTTACAGCCGGAAGGCATCTACGGTCCGGCCTTCCTGACCACGCCGAACTACTTCGTGATCAAGGAATACAATTTCTCCGACCTCTACGTGCTGTTCGTCGGCCATCTCGCCGACCGCATGACGAGCCCGCAGCCGTTTGCAACGCCATGGTCGGCGTCAAAGCAGCTGCGCTCCGCCGACGTCGAGGCGATGCAGCAGCAGCTGACGAAGATCGGTCTCTACAAGGACAAGCTCGACGGCAAGGCCGGGATGCAGACCCGCGCGGCGCTCGGCGCCTACCAGAAGCAGGCCGGGCTGAAGGTCGACTGCTGGCCGAGCGAAGCGGTGCTGCGCGCGATGAACGGGCGCTGAGCCGGAGGTCCGCTCGGTGACGCAAAACAAAAACCCGGCCGAAAGGCCGGGTTTTAGAGTGTGATGCTGACAGCGTATCGGTCGATCAGTCGCAAACCTGGACGCGACGGAAGCGCCAGCCGTAGCCGTCCCAGAAGCGCTCACGGACCCAGCGGCACGGAGCTTCTTCGACGTAAACAGGCGCCGGTGCAACATAGACCGGGGCCGGACGGGCGCCGGCGATTGCGCCGCCGAGCAGGGCGCCGCCGATCAGGCCGCCGGCAACGCCGGCCGCAATCGCGCCGCCGTCACCAGCCTTGGCAGCCGGAGCAACGGCCAGCGAACCGGCAATCGTGGTAACGGCAACGAGGGCAGCTAAAGTCTTCTTCATGTCTTTGGCTCTCCTGGAAGGTGGTGGCGTCGTGGTTCGACGCCGGGTTTTAGGTGACTCGCACGCTGATCTCGAACTGCTGTCTTGCTAAACAGCGCAGAACAGTCAACCGAAAGTAAACGTCCGCAGGCTCATCGCGCAGAAAAGCGGTTTTTTCTGGCCATCTACAGCGGATGTCCCGGACAAACAGTCCGTTTTCCGGGACATCTGGTTCGAATTAATCGAGATGAATGGCGATCAATCGCAAACGCGGACGCGGCGAATGCGCCAGGTGTAGCCGTCCCAGAACCGCTGGCGCTGCCAGAAGCAATCGGGACCGTAGCCGGGCTCGGCGACATAGGCCGGACCGGGCGCGTAGTAGCCATAGCCGGGACCGTAATAGCCGTTTTGCGAAGCGATCGCGCCACCGACGATGGCGCCACCGATCAATCCCGCAGCGACGCCAGCGGCGACACCGCGTTGTGCCTGGGCGGGGGCGGGCACCGCCACAGCCGAAACCGCCAGAGTGGCGGCGGCGCAAAGCGCCAGCAATGTCTTCTTCATGACCTCACCTTTCTCACGGGAGCTGGGACAGCGTGCGTTGGCGATCTGTCTCGCCTGAGGGTTCCATATTCCGCTTGAATGATCAATGAACGACGCTGCCGTATTCGCGACCAAATGCTTGCAGCTTTTGGCATATCTTGCAACGCACAAGCCCGTAGTGCCGCAGAACCGGTGGCTGTGGCGGAGCGAAGCGGATCGGGCCGGTAGACCCGCCGGGCGGGTTTCTTATTCCCGATAGGGCGGGCCGACCGATTTAGATTCATTCCAATATGAATCCCGCATCAGTTTGGAATTGCTACAAGAACGGCTTTTTCCTTTTGCATCCGGCGAGGCCCGACAATATCCATATTGGCAAGCATCACCCGTTGGACCCGCCTCCTCTGATGATTGTCTGTTCCTGTAACGTCCTTAGCGACCACGATGTCCGCAATGCCGTGAACGGTGGCGGGTCCGTGACACGAAATGCCAAGCAGGTGTATGGCTGCCTCGGCTGTAGCGCCGAATGCGGCCGCTGCGCGCGCACCATCAAGGCAATCATCGACGAGGCGCTCGGTCCCTGCGCCAAGGCCTGCTGCTCCGGCTGCCCCCATAGCGGCCATCCCCACGCGGCCAACGACGAAGACGCCGAGCCGGCCGAATTCGCGCTCGCGGCCTACTGAGGCAATTTTCGTCTCCGAGCCGAAGCTCCGACTCCCTGTCTTGACGCGTTTTCTGCCCGCGTACCGGCTCGCGCGCCGCGGGAGCGCTCCGTCCTCTCCAAATCGACCGAATCCGGTTATCCACGCGCTGCTTCCGCGATGGGTTGCTCTCTCCGGCAATCTGATTTAGAAGCATTCTAAATTCAGTGCTGGCCGGTTTGGCCGCGACAGGTGGAGTGGATCATGCAAGGCGACCCGAAGGTCATCGACTATCTGAACAAGGGGCTGCGCAGCGAACTGACCGCCATCAATCAGTACTGGCTGCACTACCGGATGCTCAACAATTGGGGCCTCCTGGAGATGGCCAAGGTCTGGCGCAAGGAATCCATCGAGGAGATGGAGCACGCCGACAAATTCGTCGATCGCATCCTGTTCCTCGACGGTTTCCCGAACCTGCAGGTGCTCGACCCCCTGAAGATCGGCCAGGACGTCAAGGAGATCATCGAGTGTGACCTGGCCGCCGAGATCGGCGCCCGCACGCTCTATCAGGAGGCGGCAACCTACTGCCACGGCGTCAAGGACTACGTCAGCCGCGACCTGTTCGAGCAGCTGATGAAGGACGAGGAAGACCACATCGACTTTCTCGAGACCCAGCTCGACCTGATCAAGCGCATCGGTCTCGAACTCTACACCCAGAAGCACGTCGGTCATCTGAAGGGCGAGGATCACTGAGCGGCGGTTTCGCGCTCGGTGAGTGGCGCTAGAAATACGAGAGGCCGTCCTTGCGGGCGGCCTCTTCCGTTTTCGCAATCGGACCGAGCTCTCGCTCAGTAGCACCGCATGATGTTGATGGTGCGGTCGCCACCGCGTCCCGGCACCGTCACGGTCTCCGTGGGACAGCTCGACACATAGGGGCGATCCGACGGCGCCACGGCCGGCGGATAGCGGTGCGCCCAATCCCAGGGCACGTCCTGGGTGTAGGTGTAACGGACGTCGTTCGAGACCGGCGCCGGCACCTCGGCGGCGAGCGGCGCAGCGGCTAGCGCGTCGTCGTAATACCCGCTCGTCCCAGGCAGCACGATGCCGGGCACGCGCACATGGTGGCGGAAGGCCGGATGGTGCGAGGAGAACGCGCCGCGCGGCGCCGTTCCGGATCTCGCATCGGTCTCGGTCGAGGAAGCAAGCAGCAGCGCTGCAATGCCGAGGGACGCCATCAGCGCCCCGGATGTTCGATACGCCGTTCTTCGATACGTCATGGCACGCACCAACCCGCGGTTACGGAGCATTTGTGCTGACGCTAGGCCGCGCCTCAGGGCGCCCGCAAACTCATCCTTAATTATTGGTTAAAAAGTAAGGTTAACAGGACGTGAATGTTTCAAATTGGCGCGATCAGCCGGCGCTGACATGCGATGCGCGTTCGACGGACGTGCCCGGCTCAGACCGCGTCCGCGGGGACGAAGCAGCTGATGATGATGCTGCCGCGGTGGTGTACGTACCACACCACTGCTTCGCCGACCGGATTGCCGCGATCGCGGATCACGGCACGCTCCGGCACCATCATCCATTCGCCCTCGATCGGCACCCAGTAGGCGCCGCCACGAACATCGTAGCTCGTGCGATGGCCGTCCGAGATGTCGCAGCAGGGCACGCCATTTGGCGCGATCACGCTCTTGAACCAGGCGCGGATATCGGGCGGCACGTTGTCGTATTGGCCGTTGTCGAACGCCAGCGCTGCGCCCGCCATGATGACGAGCCACGCGAGCACCGCGCCATGCGTGAGCCTTCGCATTGCATTCCTCCGCGAAAACTTCGTGCGTGATCCGCGCAACGCCCCGCGCGAATCCGGTGTTTGCGCGATTAGGCACGAACCGCGCGCGGGATGCATGCTCAAAGAATGAGCGAAGCGGCGCGGCCTCCGTGATGCAGTGCGAGATC
>NZ_JASGSR010000227.1:0-5577 GCF_040446015.1 Bradyrhizobium sp. INPA03-11B | reverse complement strand
CTCCCCACCCTCCCCCGCAAGGGGGGAGGGAGCCCTTCCGCCAGCACGTCCCTCACGTCTGCGACCAGCAGCACATGGCATGCATCGTTGCGCGAAGTGCCAGCCGTAGAGCGATGTGATGCAAGCACGCTAGTCAGGCTCCCTCCCCCCTTGCGGGGGAGGGTTGGGGAGAGGGGTGGCCGCGGGCGCCGACGTTCGATTTTTGCGAGATCTCTACAAATGAAAACGGCGGGCACTTGGCCCGCCGTTCTTGTTTCGATGGATGCCGATCGAACTAGTTATCCAGGAACGACCGCAGCTTGCGCGACCGCGACGGGTGCTTCAGCTTGCGCAGCGCCTTGGCTTCGATCTGGCGGATGCGTTCGCGGGTGACCGAGAACTGCTGGCCGACTTCTTCCAGCGTGTGGTCGGTGTTCATGCCGATGCCGAAGCGCATGCGCAGCACGCGTTCTTCGCGCGGGGTGAGCGAGGCCAGCACGCGCGTCGTGGTCTCGCGCAGGTTCGACTGGATCGCCGCGTCGATCGGCAGGATCGCGTTCTTGTCCTCGATGAAATCGCCGAGATGCGAATCCTCTTCGTCACCCACCGGAGTTTCCAGCGACAGCGGCTCCTTGGCGATCTTGAGGACCTTGCGGACCTTCTCCAGGGGCATGCCGAGCTTCTCGGCGAGCTCTTCCGGGGTCGGCTCGCGGCCGATCTCGTTCAGCATCTGGCGCGAGGTGCGGACGATCTTGTTGATCGTCTCGATCATGTGCACGGGGATGCGGATGGTGCGGGCCTGGTCGGCGATCGAACGGGTGATCGCCTGCCGGATCCACCAGGTGGCGTAGGTCGAGAACTTGTAGCCGCGGCGATACTCGAACTTATCGACCGCCTTCATCAAGCCGATATTGCCTTCCTGGATCAGGTCGAGGAACTGCAGGCCGCGGTTGGTGTACTTCTTGGCGATCGAGATCACGAGACGGAGGTTGGCTTCCACCATCTCCTTCTTGGCCTGACGGGCCTCGCGCTCGCCCTTCTGCACGCCGTGCACGATCTTGCGGAATTCGCCGATCTCAAGCCCGGTGAGCGCCGCCAGCGACTGGATCTCGTGGCGCAGGTCCTTGATGCGGTCCTTCTCGTGATGGACGAAGTTCTTCCAGCCCTTGGCGGAGAGCTTCGAGACACGGTTGAGCCAGCGCGGATCGAGCTCCGAACCCTGGTAGTTGCGCAGGAAGTCCTCGCGCGCGACGCCGTGGCTGTCGCCGAGGCGCAGCAGGCGGCCCTCGAACGAGACCAGCTTCTTGTTGATGTCGTAGAGCTGCTCGACCAGCGAGTCGATGCGGGCCTGGTTGAGGCGCAGCGACTTCACCTCGACGATGATCTCGTCCTTCAGCTTCTTGTACTTGCGCTCCTGCGAGGGCGACAGCGACTCGCTCTGCAGCTGGTTGGCGATGTCCTGCTCCTGCAGGCGGCGCAGCTTCTTGTACTCGGACGCGATCTTGTCGAAGGTCTCGACCACCTTCGGCTTCAGCTCGGCCTCGATGGCGGCGAGCGACATCTGGTTCTCGAACTCGTCGTCGTCCATGTCGCCCTCGGCGGCGGCCTCGCCGGGATCCTTCTCCTCACCACCGGCTTCGCCACCGGCGGGCGCGGCGCGGAACGGGGTCGGCGACGGCGGCGCTGCGGGCGGCGCGACATGGGCCGGTGCGCCGGCTTGCGCATCGCCGCCATTGCCTTCAGCGGCCGCGCCCTCGGCGCCGTTGTTGCCGATCAGGTTCGGATTGATGCCGCCCTTCGATTCCGGACCGGCATAGGTGGCTTCGAGATCGATGATGTCGCGGAGGAAAATCTTGCCTTCGTTGAGCTCGTCGCGCCAGATGATGATGGCCTGGAAGGTCAGCGGACTCTCGCAGAGGCCCGCGATCATCGCCTCGCGGCCGGCCTCGATGCGCTTTGCAATCGCGATTTCGCCCTCGCGGGAGAGCAGCTCGACGGTGCCCATCTCGCGCAGATACATGCGCACGGGATCGTCGGTGCGCTCGCCGGGCTCCGACTTCTTGACCTCGGTGACGGCCTTCTGCGTGACCTCGACGAGCTCGTTATCGGTCTCGTCGTCGCCGTCGTCCTTCTCGTCCTCGCCTTCGCTATCGTCGGCCTCGGTGACGTTGATGCCCATGTCGGACAGCATCGACATGATGTCTTCGATCTGTTCGGGCGAGGTCGTGTCGGAAGGCAGCACTTCGTTGAGCTGATCGAAGGTCACGAAGCCGCGCTTCTTGGCCTGCTTGATCATCTTCTTCACCGCGGCATCCGACAGGTCGAGCAACGGCGACGGCGCGTCAGCGGAATCCTTCTCAGGAGCATCCGCCGCCTTGTCGTCTTTTTCCTTGTCCTTAACCTGCAGCGTCTTTGCCTTGGTGGCCATTCACTAAGCTCCCGAAACGCGGTCATGCAAAATGGCGCCACGCGCACACGTCGGCATGATATCTAGATTTACTCTCTCGACGCACAAAGGGCGGCGCAAAATCTCGCCACCCCTGTCATCCGTCTCGACGGTTTCCAATCTTGAATAGCCCGTCGCGTCTTCCGTAAAAGTGGATACCGGTTTTACGGTCGGAAGACGCGACAGATTTTAAATCTGACGCATTTTCTGACGGCGAACCGGGGACCACTTCGCCTGAAAATGCTACGGCAGCTATTAAGTTTCGCTTAACCCTGTTTTTGCAGCCAAACCATGGATTTGGCGAGTCTTTTTGCGGGTTCGGCCGGCGCCGTCCGCAGCATTTTTGTTATCAGACATTACGCTGGAACCGGCCCGATAATTCGCCGAACCCTTCAATCAGGGCTTCGGTCCCGTCGGCTTCTGCCATCCGGGCCTGGATATCCTGCAACCATGCCAGATTGGCCTCGCTGGAGTCTTCAGCCAAGGCCGCTTCCGCATCTTTTCTTTCCCTAAGTAAGGCGTGGGTTTTCTGATGCAAGGCAACGAGTTGACGCCAGGTTGATAAAACATCCTCGCGCGCCGCACCGATCTGCGTCCCCCACACCGCCTGGGTTGTGATCGCCCGCTCAACCCTTTGAAGAATCTGCGATAATCCGCTTACCTCAAGGTCGGCGCGCATCTTCTCGGCCTGCTCCTCGACGTCAGGGGAATGGTGATGATCGTGGGCAAAGGCCGCGATAATGGCGGCCCTGAGCTTGTGGGCCTCCGGGTGGGCGAGCTCCAGCGCCGCCACCTCCTCAAGATGGTCGTGCAGCAGCCAGGGGTGGTTGATCAGGGATAGCAGGATCAGCGCCTCGCGGCGGGAGATCGCGCTGCGCTGGCCGCGCATGATCGAGCTGTTGGCGAGCTGGGGGCTCGCGGCCTGATACGGACCCCGTGAAATCCCGGGGGTGGCGCCGCCCTTGCCGCCAAAGCGGCCGGCCTGGCCACCTCGGACCGGGCCGCGGGGGGCAAACTGGCGGGGTGATTCGCCGCCGCGCCCGCCGCCGAAATTGCCCCTGCCGAAGCCGCCGCCGTAGCCGCCGCGGCCGCCCTCCGGGGCGAAATTGCGTTGCAGCCGCTCCTGCAGGTCCTGCCGGTAATAGCGGCGCACCACCTCGTCGCGGATGCCATTGGTCAGCTCGCCGATCCGCGCTTCCAGCGCGGCCCGGCGCTCGGGGGTGTCGAAATTGCCGCCCTCGATCTCGCGCGACCAGATCATGTCGGCGAGCGGACGCGCCGCCGAGATCACGTCCTCGATCGCGGCGCGGCCGCCGGAGCGGGCGAGATCGTCGGGATCCTGCCCTTCCGGGAGCAAAGCGATGCGCAGGCTCTTGCCGGGCTTGAGCTGCGGCAAGGCGATGTCGGCCGCGCGATACGCGGCCTTCTGTCCGGCGCGGTCGCCGTCGAAGCAGAGGATCGGCTCGTCGACCATCTTCCAGAGCAGGCCGAGCTGGTTCTCGGTCAGCGCGGTGCCGAGCGGGGCGACGGCGCCGGGAAAGCCCGAGGTGACCATGGCGATGACGTCGACATAGCCTTCGACGACGATCAGCTGCGCGCCGTCATGCGCGGCCTGCCGCGCCGTGAACAGATTGTAGAGATTGTCGCCCTTGTGAAACAGCGTGGTTTCCGGCGAGTTCAGGTACTTTGCCGGAACGTCCTTCTCCAGCGCACGGCCGCCGAACGCGATGACGCGGCCGCGGGCATCTGCGATCGGGAACATGACGCGATCGCGGAAACGATCGAACGGCACCGGCTTGTCCTCGCCGGACACCAGGAGCCCGGCCTCCACCATGTCCTCGGTCGAGATGCCCTGCGCGCCCAGATGCTCCTTCAGCGCGAAGCGATCCGGCGGCGCATAACCCATCCGGAACTGGAGCTGGGTCGCCGGCGAGATGGCGCGGTCGGCGAGGTAGCCGCGCGCCTTGGCGCCGTTGCGCGAGGCCAGCGTGTCCGCGAAGAACTTGGTCGCGAGTTCCATCACGTCGTACAGGGTGCGGCGGCGCTGCTCGTGCCGCGCCGCATCCGGGCTCGCCGCCGGGATCGCCATGCCGGCCATCGACGCCAGCCGCTCGACGGCCTCCGGAAAGGTGACGCCCTCGGTCTGCATCACGAAGTCGAAGATGTTGCCGTGCTGGCCGGAGGAGAAGTCGTGGTAAAAGCCCTTCTGGTCGTTGACCGTGAAGGACGGGGTCTTCTCCTGCTGGAACGGCGACAGCCCTTTCCACTCCCGCCCGGCCTTCTTGAGCTTGACGCGCTTGCCCACGACTTCCGAGACCGGAAGCCGGGCGCGCAGCTCTTCGAGGAATTGGGGCGTGAAACGCATGGGGCGATTTTAGCGTGGTGTCCGGTGAGTCGCTGGTCAACCGGTTAGCCATATAGGGGCGCCCGGTGGTTGGACGAAGAATGTAGGATTTTTCCGGACTATTCACAGGCTCCGCGGCACCACCGGACTACCCCGGATTCCTCGGTGGAGAGAAGTTTCAGCCACCTTGCCCCCTCCCCGGTTCCGGGATTGGATAGGGCATGTTCACGACATTCAGAGGCGGGCAGAGCGGCGGCTGGCAGGTCACGTCCATCACGCGGGTGAAGGGCGAGACGCTGCCGAAGGTCGCGGCGCTGTCGATCGTTGCGAGCGATGCGATCGCGCTGCCGCTGCTGCCGGCGCAGACCTCCTGGCGGCTCGCCGGCGTCGCGAGCCATCTGCGCTATACCGAGAAGGAAGAGCGCGAGAAGCTCGCCGCCGTGCAGGCCGGGCTCGGCCGCAGCGAGGCAACGCATGCGGCGCTGATCCCGATCAGGAAATCCGCAGCATGGTGGGAGCTGACCCAGGAGGAGCGCCGCAAGATCTTCGAGGACAAGTCGCACCACATCGCAGGGACCCTGAAATACCTGCCGGCGATCGCCCGCCAGCTGTTTCACGCCCGCGACCTCGGCATGCCCTTCGACTTCCTGACCTGGTTCGAGTTCGCGCCCGACCATGACACCCTGTTCGACGAGCTGGTCGGCATGCTGCGCGCAACCGAGGAGTGGAGCTTCGTCGAGCGCGAGGTCGACATCCGCGTCGAGCGGGAAGTGTGAAGCGCGCCGCGCGCAATCATGCTGTATAGAAT
>NZ_JASGSR010000226.1:0-5975 GCF_040446015.1 Bradyrhizobium sp. INPA03-11B | reverse complement strand
GGCGTTAATGTCAATCTAATTTCTCTGCGTCCGCGCAAGTCCGCCTGCCCCACTGAATCGCATTGTCTGTTAGCGTTTCGTGGGGGTGATTCGTGCCTGATCTTGCCAACACAGCCTATCTCGATGCGCTCAATTCCGAGCAGCGCCGCGCCGTCGAGCACGGCGTCGGCAAGGATTGCATCGTCGGCGCTCCGTTGCTGGTGATCGCGGGCGCGGGCTCCGGCAAGACCAACACGCTCGCCCATCGCGTCGCGCATCTGATCGTCGCGGGCGCCGATCCGCGCCGCATCCTGTTGATGACGTTTTCGCGGCGCGCCGCCGCCGAGATGGCCGGTCGCGTCGAGCGCATCGCACGACGCGTGCTCGGCGACCGCGCCTCGATCATGACCGATGCGCTGAACTGGGCCGGCACGTTCCACGGCATCGGCGCGCGGCTGCTGCGCGAATTCGCCGAGCGTATCGCGCTCGACCCGGCGTTCACGATCCATGATCGCGAGGACTCCGCCGATCTGATCAACCTGGTCCGCCATGACCTCGGTTTCTCACGCACCGAAAGCCGGTTCCCAACCAAAGGCACCTGCCTTGCGATTTATTCGCGCTGCGTGAATGCGGAGATACCGATCGAGGCCGTGCTCGGCCGGTTCTTCCCGTGGTGCTCCGGCTGGGCCAATGAGCTGAAACAATTGTTCGCGGCCTATGTCGAAGCCAAGCAGCGGCAGAACGTGCTCGACTACGACGACCTGCTGCTCTACTGGGCGCAGATGGTGACCGATACGGCGCTGGCTGAGGAGATCGGCGGGCGCTTCGACCATGTGATGGTCGACGAATATCAGGACACCAACCGCCTGCAATCTTCCATCCTGCTCGCGCTCAAGCCGGCAGGACGCGGGCTCACCGTGGTCGGGGACGACGCGCAGTCGATCTATTCGTTCCGCGCCGCCACCGTGCGCAACATCCTGGACTTCCCGGCGCAGTTCAGCCCGGCCGCCGAGATCGTCACCCTCGATCGCAACTATCGCTCGACCCAGCCGATCCTGTCGGCCGCCAATGGCGTGATCTCGCTCGCCAAGGAGCGCTTCACCAAGAACCTGTGGACCGACCGGACCTCGACCCGCAAGCCGCAGCTGGTCACGGTCCGCGACGAGGCCGATCAGGCGCGCTACATCGTCGAGCAGGTGCTTGCCAACCGCGAGGAAGGCGCGATGCTGAAGCACCAGGCGGTGCTGTTCCGCACCTCCTCGCACAGCGGACCGCTGGAGGTCGAGCTGACCCGCCGCAACATTCCGTTCGTGAAGTTCGGCGGCCTCAAATTCCTCGATGCCGCGCACGTCAAGGACATGCTGGCGCTGCTGCGCTTCACCGCCAATCCGCGCGACCGGGTCGCCGGCTTTCGCATCCTGCATCTGTTGCCCGGCGTCGGGCCGGCCTCGGCGCAGCGGGTGCTCGACCACATGGCCGAGGCCGCCGATCCGATCGCCGCGCTCGCTGCACTGCCGGCCCCGCCCCGCGCCGGCGCGGACTGGCGGCTGTTCGTCGAGGCGATCGAGAACCTGCGCTACTCGGAATGGCCTGTCGACATCGAGCGCGCGCGCCTGTGGTACGAGCCCCATCTCGATCGCATCCATGAGGACAGCGAGGTCCGCCGCGCCGACCTCATCCAGCTCGAGCAGATTGCCGCCGGCTATCCGTCGCGCGAGCGCTTCCTCACCGAGCTCACGCTCGATCCGCCCGACGCGACCAGCGACCAGGCCGGCGTGCCGCTGCTCGACGAGGATTACCTGATCCTGTCGACCATCCATTCCGCCAAGGGACAGGAATGGAAGTCGGTCTACGTGCTCAACGTCGTCGACGGCTGCATGCCCTCCGACCTCGGCGCCGGCACCTCGGCCGAACTCGAGGAGGAGCGCCGCCTGCTCTATGTCGCCATGACCCGCGCCAAGGACGATTTGCATCTGATGGTGCCGCAGCGCTTTTTCGTCCACGGCCAAGCCGCCAAGGGCGACCGCCATATGTACGCCTCGCGTACCCGCTTTATCCCGGAACGACTGCTGCCGATGTTCGAGCGGACAACCTGGCCACGGGCCGCCGCGGCACAGGCCTCCTCCGCCAGCCGCGCGCCGCCGATCGACATCGGCGCCCGGATGCGCGGCATGTGGCGCTGACGAAAATCTTGGCCACGCCCGGAACGAAGCCGCTGGCCTCGCGTTAAGGCGACGTTCGTAATCGGCAAACGACCATCCCCGACGGCTTCGGCGCGGTGCTCCGCGCGGGAGCCGTCGTTTTGTTGCGCCGCGTCAATTCACGCAGGAAACAGCGTAACCGGCTGGTCGAAGCCCTTCAGCGAATAATCGGAACCGGCCGCCGTGATCATGTCGCGGGTTCGATCCCGTACGGCTGATGTGACCAGGATCTCGCCGGACTTTGCCATCGCCTGGGCGCGTGCCGCGCGATTGACCACGGTGCCGACCGCCGTCAGGTCGCGATGGCTCTTGCCGAACTCACCGAAATTGGTGTCGCCGCTGTCGATCCCGATGCCAATGCCGATCTCGACATCGCCGGCGCCGATCGTGCGCACCAGCGCGTCGTGCCGGTCGCGAAAACTGCTCTGAATGTCACGCGCCGCCTGCAACGCCCGCGCAGCATGGTCGTCCCGCTTCACCGGAAAATTGAAGATCGCAAACACCGCATCGCCGATCGTCTTGTTGAGCAGGCCATCATAGCGCCAGATCGCGGCGGCGCAGTCGTCGTAGAAGGCGTCCAGCAGCGACGTCAGCCCGTCCTGCGCGATGGTCTGGGTCAGCGTGGTGTAACCCCGCAGGTCGGCGAACATCACAGTGGCGTCGATGGTCACGGCGCGCGCCTTCATGACCTTCGAGAACGCCATCTCGCAGATCGTGCAGGTGTTCGGGTTCATGCGGCTTGGCTTGATGCCGAACAGGCGGAACGGCGCCGACAACGGGCCGCGCAAGGGGATCGGCATATGGAGGTTCTGCCAGCAACCGAGGCAGATCGATGCAGGTTCCGGAGTCATCGGCGTATCACCTGCTGTTCCAGCGACGAAGTCCACCCTACCGTAGCACGGTCGATCCCGAGCACCCCAACCGAAATTGCCGGCACTCAGGCCGGTTTGACGAAACTCACTCCAATCCGCGTCTTCTTGCTCCAGATCACCTGGCACTCATGGACCACCGAGGCGTCGCGGGCCATCACCAGGCGGAATCTGTGCGGGACGAAAGCCGAATTCTCGACCTCGATGGCTGCCCCTTCCGGCGATATGTTCACGATCGTGCAATGCATGACCGAGCCGCCCGACGAGACATAGCCGGGTTCATTGACCTCGGTTCGCGGATGCCTGCGCTTTTCGTCCACCCGGCCAGCCTCCCCACTCGCTTCACGCAAACGTGGGCGATCGGCATTGCTGGAGTCAACGGTTGGCGCGGCTCACATCAGGCTTTCGCACCACGATTTGTGCGCAGCAGTAAGCCGGATGCTTATCGCCTCCGCGCAGATGAGCCCCGCGTCGGCGCGGGCTTGCCGTTCGCGACGGCGCGAGGATAGCCTCATCTGATGGGCGATGCGCTGGCGCGACGCACGCTCCCAACAACAATGAACAGGCGCCATGGGGAGACGCGCCATGTTCGAGATTCTCGATCGCCGGACGACTCTGACCGGCAACCAGATCAAGATCCTTGCGGCGGCCATCATCGGCGATGCGCTGGAATTCTTCGACTACTTCCTGATCGGCTTTGTGCTCGCCTTCCTGATCGGGCCGTGGAAACTCACCTTCGGCCAGTCGGCCACCGTGCTGATGAGTTCCGGCATTGGCGCCATCATCGGCGCTTATCTCTGGGGCTGGCTCGCCGACCGGGTCGGGCGCCGCATCGTCTTCATCGGTACGGTGCTGAACTTCTCGATCGCGACCGGCCTGCTCTATTTCACGCCCGACAATGGCTGGGTTTACCTCGCGATCCTGCGCTTCTTCGTCGGCACCGGTGTCGGCGGGCTGTATTGCGTCGACCTGCCGCTGGTGCAGGAGTTCATGCCCTCGCAGAAGCGCGGCTGGGTCGGCGGGCTCGTCACCTGCGTGATCCCGCTCGGCGTCGGCCTCGGCGCGGTGCTGGGCGCGATCATGGGCACCGATCAGTGGCGGCTGTTGTTTGCGATCGGCGTGCTACCGGCGGTCCTGGTGCTGCTGGTCCGGCTCTGGGTGCCCGAGTCGCCGCGCTGGCTGTGCCGGCA
Organism: Bradyrhizobium sp. INPA03-11B; assembly: GCF_040446015.1. Classification (NCBI taxonomy): domain Bacteria; kingdom Pseudomonadati; phylum Pseudomonadota; class Alphaproteobacteria; order Hyphomicrobiales; family Nitrobacteraceae; genus Bradyrhizobium; species Bradyrhizobium sp. INPA03-11B. The sequence goes on along the minus strand of NZ_JASGSR010000226.1, from coordinate 1,736 downwards.
GGGACGCTATGACGAGGCCCGCAAGTCGCTGGCCTGGGCCCTGCAGGTGCCGCCATCGGAGCTGCCGTTGCCGAGCGCGGCCGATGCCGGGCCGATCGTCAGGACCAGCTGGTTCGACCTGTTCAAATATCCGCGCAGCCTGATCGTGTCCTGGCTCGGCAATGCCGGTGCGCAGACCGGCGTCTACGGCATCACGCTGTGGGCGCCCGCCCTGTTCGTGCTGCTGCTGAAGGTCACGCCGCAGGAGGCCGCCAAGATGATGATCCTGCTCAGCGTCACCGGCTTCATCGGCCGCATCTCGTTCTCTTATTTCTCGGAATTGCTCGGACGGCGCCTGGCCGGCGGCCTGCTCGGCTTCGGCGCAGGCGCTCTGACCATCATTGCCGGCTATCACTACGACGCGACGCTGTTCGGCATGTCGGCGTTCTGGCTGCTGCTCGGCGCCGCCTTCTTCTTCGCCGACGGCGGCTTTGCGATCGTCGGGCCCTATGCGGCTGAGGTCTGGCCGTCGCATCTGCGCACCACGGGGATGGGGTCGGCCTACGGCTTTGGCGGCATCGGCAAGATCATCGGGCCGGTCGGCCTCGCATTGATCGTCGGCTCGAACAACTACCTCAAGCCGGACGTGCCGCTGACCCAGATCCCGACCGCCTTCGTCTATCTCGGCTGCTGGTTCCTGATGGCCGGCGCCGTCTATCTGTTCTTCGGGCTTGAGACCCGGGGCAAGTCGATCGAGCAGATCGACAAGGAGCTCAACGCGACGCCTGATGTCGCGGCCTCCGCAACGATCCGGCGCGCCTGAAGGAGGCGAACATGAACACGACTTCTGCGGATCTCGCCGGCGATCATGACGTGATCGCCCGCGCCGAGGCGGTCAGGGACGCGGTTGCGGCCGCCGCCGACGAGATCGAAACGACCCGCCGCCTGCCGCCCGATCTGCTCGACCGGCTGCATGAGGCGCAACTGTTCCGCCTGCTGCTGCCGCGCTCGACCCACGGGATCGAGACCGATCCCGTCACCTTTTTCCATACCATCGAGACCATCGCCAAGGCCGATGCCTCGACGGCGTGGTGCCTGAGCCAGGCCGGCGGCTGTGCGATGTCGGCGGCCTATCTCGACCTGCCGGTCGCACAGGAGATGTTTGCCGACCCGCGCGCGGTGCTGGCCTGGGGCCCCGGCCCCAAGGTCAGGGCGACCGAATGCGAGGGCGGCTACCGCGTCACCGGCGTCTGGTCGTTCGCGTCAGGCGGGCGGCACGCCACCTGGCTCGGCGCGCACTGCCCGGTCTATGCCGCGGACGGCTCGCCGCGCCGTGACGCCAATGGCGAGCAGGTCGAGCGCACCATGCTGGTGCGGAGCGAGGACGTCGAATGGACCGACATCTGGAACACGGTCGGGCTGCGCGGCACCGCCAGCGACCAGTTCGCCCTGAACGATGTCTTCGTCCGATCAGACCATTCGATCACCCGCGAGTTCGATCGCGAATGCCGCGAGAATGGTCCACTGTACCGGATGAGCAACCACACCTGCTACCAGGTCGGTTTCGCCGGGGTTGCCTGCGGCATTGCCCGCAGCGCGCTGGACAATTTCGTCGACGTCGCCCGCAACAAGGTGCCGCGGGGCATGAAGAAGACGCTGCGCGACAATGCCGTGGTGCAATCCGGCCTCGCCCAGGCCGAGGTCAATCTGCGCGCCGCCCGCGCCTTCCTGCTGCAATCGATGGCGGACATCTGGAA
>NZ_JASGSR010000225.1:0-5992 GCF_040446015.1 Bradyrhizobium sp. INPA03-11B | reverse complement strand
GCCGAACGCCTTCTTGTAAGCGACGACGAAATCCTTGTTCATCTGCGAGGGATGCGCCGCGGAATAAAGATGCGCCGTCACCGCGCCGAGCGCGGCATCGCCCATGTTGTTGAGCAGGTCGTCGTCCATGACGTCGCCGGGGCCGATCACCTTGATGCCGCTCTTGTCGAGCCCGCGCTCGGCATACTGCTTCATGAAGTTGCCGCCCTGCCCGGCCGGCACGAACACGAACATCGCGTCGGGCTTGGAATCCTTCATGCGCTGCAGGAACGGCGCGAAGTCGGGATTGGCGAGCGGGACCTTGACCTCTTCCACGATCTCGCCGCCGCCGGCGGTGAAGTGCTGCTTGAAGAAGGTCAGCGCGTCGTTGCCCGGCGCGTAGTCGGAGGTCAGTGTCGCGACCTTCTTGATGCCGTTCTTGACCGCCCAGTCGCCGATGATGGTGGAGGACTGCGCCAGCGTGAAGCTGGTGCGCACGATATAGGGCGAGCGCTCGGTGATGATCGAGGTGCCGGCCGCCATCACGACTTCCGGGATCTTGGCCTGGGTCGCCAGCGGAGCCGCGGCGAGCGCCGCCGGCGTCACGCCGAAGCCGGCGATGAAATTGACCTTGTCGTTGACGATCAGCTCCTGTGCGAGCCGTTTGGTGTTGTCGGGCACCGCAGCGTCGTCCTTCAGGATGATCTCGATCTTCTTGCCGGCGACGGTGTCGCCGTTCTGCTGCATGTAGAGCTTGATCGCATTATCGATCTGCTTGCCGGTCGAGGCCTGGCCGCCGGTCATCGGCAGGATCAGGCCAATCTTGACGGCGTCTTCCGCCCGCGCCGGCACGCTGGCGCACAACCCGCCAAGCACGGCCGAAGCGGCGCCCCACAGCAACATCTTGCGACGATTGAACATCGACATCCCTCCCCCTTCCATTCTTCTGCCTCGAGCCGAGTGCCCGGCCCTTGCCTTAACCCAAGCATGTTGCGACCAAGCCGCAACGCGACAAGGCGTCTCGAAGCGCCCTATTGTCAATCGGACGATGGACGTGTGTCGCGCGTGGCGTGATCGGGCCAAGCCTTAGCTACAAGTATCAGGATACCAGAATCGCTCCCCGAAACTCAACGCCTCCAAAGAGAACCGGTCTCGCGGACTTAGGCCGGCCGCCATCTCGATTCATTTGTACGATCGTACAAATCAATCGCCAATGTCAACAAACAAGCACAATTGCAGCCGAACGGTCGCGCCCAACATCATGATCCATAAAGACCAGGGCTGTATGCTGCCGCCAATGCCGATCTTCACACGCCACATCCCCGCCCTGACTGCCCTCGCGCTCGCGGCCTGCGCACTCGGGGGATGCAGTTCAATGAACCAAAAGGTCTCGGCCGGGATGGCCGACTACATTCCGGCCTGGGCGGGTGGCCTGCCCGCCGATGCGCCGCCGCGGCCGGGCACCCCGGAGTATGACAAGTTCATGCAGGAACGGGAGCGCAAGCGCCTGATGCCGGCGGCGGAGCGCGGCGACGACGCCAAGCCGGCGGCGACCACGCAGGGCGCAGCCCACTGAGCGCGGCCTAGTCGAAAGCATCCTCGCTGATGATTTCGCCGCGATAGCCGAACTCCACCATGTGGACGGTGACGTAGTCGTCGCCAATGAACGCCACACCGTAGGACTCTGGTAAATCGGCGACGGTCAGCACTTCCGCGAACACGGGATAGCTGGCGTGGTTGGTTCCGCGCAGCGAAGTCGTGGGGATGCCGGCAACCGAAGCGCTCAGCACCATGTGGCAATGACCGAAGAAGATGTGCCGGATCTTGCTCCGGTGCTTCGCGACGATCGACCGGAACGCGCGGTCGTCGAGCAGGCCGATGCGGTCCACCGGGCCGATATGGGTCGGGAATGGATTGTGATGCATGAACAGGAAGAACGGGCCGTCATGCTCCGATAGCTGCCGCTCCAGCCAGGTCTGCCGCGCCTCGCAGAAGCTGCCGGCGGCCGTCTGCGGCTCGTAGGTGTCGAGGAGCAGGCAGCGGCCGAAGGAGGCATCGTGAACGCCCTGCACGAAGCCGTCCGCGTCGGCGCATTCGGGAAACACACCGAGAAACGTCTCGCGATGGTCGTGGTTGCCGATGCAGAGCCGCGTCGGGATCGGAAACCGGCTCAGGCGGCCGCGCAGCAATTGATAGTCCGCGAGGTCGCCGAGATCGGAAAGATCGCCCGAGATCACCATGAGCTCGGCATCGCGATGATCGGCAAGCACCTGATCGAGCGCACGCTCGAAATTGGCCAGGGGATCACGGCCGAAGATCGTCCTCCCCGGCGCCGTCAGATGGATGTCGCTCATGTGGATGAGTTTCATGCAGCACCTCGATGCAGGGCGACACCGTAGCCGCCAAAGCGCTACAACCAAATGAAGCGCGGATCAGTCCACGAACACCACGGTCTTGCGCCCGTTGAGGATGACGCGGTCGGCGAGATGGTAGCGGATCGCCCGCGCCAGCACGCGGCGCTCGATGTCGCGGCCCTTGCGCACGAGATCCTCGGGCGTGTCGCGATGGCTGATGCGCTCGACGTCCTGGTCGATGATCGGGCCCTCGTCGAGATCGCTGGTGACGTAATGCGCGGTGGCGCCGATCAGCTTGACGCCGCGCTCATGGGCCTGGTGATACGGCTTGGCGCCCTTGAAGCCCGGCAGGAAGGAATGATGGATGTTGATGCACCGGCCCGACAGCCGCGCCGACATCTCGTCGGACAGGATCTGCATGTAGCGGGCCAGCACCACGAGATCGGTATTGGTGTCCTGGGCGAGCTGCCAAACCGCGTCTTCCTGCTGCCGCTTGGTGTCCTTGGTCACCGGCAGATGATGGAACGGGATATCGCCGAAATCGAGCGAGCCATAGGTCTCGCGCGGGTGGTTGGAGACAACAGCGGTCGGGATCATCTCGAGCTCGCCGGTGCGCCAGCGATAGAGGATGTCGACCAGGCAGTGATCGGACTTGGAGACCAGCAGCATCACCCGCCGGCGGCTGGCGCGGTCGCGCATCTGCCATTCCATGCCGAAACGTTCGGCAATCGCGGCAAATCCGGTTTGCAGCGCCGGCAGCCCGACCGCGAGGTCGGCCGCGGTGAACACCACGCGCATGAAGAACTTGCCGGTCTCGACATCGTTGAATTGCTGGGCGTCCAGGATGTTCTGGCCGTTATGCGCGAGGAAGGTCGAGACCGCGGAGACGATCCCCGGGCGATCCGGACAGGACAGGGTCAGAACGAATTGATGGTCGGGCATGCCAATTGACCAAAGCTTGAGCAGGTATGTGGAACGATCATTTTCGGCCCCCGTCTATCACCGCAGGTGGCCTTGCGCCAATCCCGGCGCAGGGGTCAAATCGAACAAATGACGACAATGTTTGTTAGGGACCATCATGGCTGACCGGCTGAACGGCTACCGCATCCTGATCCTCGAGACGCGCGAGGAGGCGCAATTTTCCCGCCTGCTCGCCGAGCAGGGCGCCGACGTGCTGCAATGCCCGATGTTCACTATCCACGATGCGCCGGATCCGGCACCGATCGAGGCCTGGATTCGCCGCGCCATCGAACGGCCGCTCGACGACCTCGTGCTGATGACCGGCGAAGGCCTGCGCCGGTTGATGAAGGTCGTGCGCCGGATCGGGGTCGAGGCGGAGTTTGTCGCGAGCCTCGGCAAGGCGCGCAAATTCGCCCGCGGCCCCAAGCCCGGCCGGGCGCTGCGCGAGATCGCCCTCGAGCCGCAAATGACGACGGAAAAACCGACCTCGGAAGGCGTCGCCGAGATGCTGTCGAAGCTCGACCTGAAGGGACATCGGCTCGGGCTGCAGCTCTATCCGGACAAGGATCACGCCACCCTGATCGGTGCGATCAAGGCGCAGGGCGCCGAGGTCGATACCGTGCTGCCCTATGTCTATGACGCGCAGGCAGCCGACGCCAACATCGTCACCGCGATCGAGGAGATGGCGCGGGGCCGAATTGATGCGATCGCATTGACGAGTTCCGGCCAGGTCCGCCGCCTGCTCGAGGTGGCGCAGGCGCACAAGTGCGAGGCGCAATTGCGCGAGGGCTTGCAGCAGACGCCGATCGCCTCCGTCGGGCCCGTGGTGTCGGATGAGTTGAAGACCTACGGCCTGCGCACGGACATCTATCCGGCCAACGATGCGTTCTTCATGAAGCCGCTGATCTCGGCGATCGCGACTGCACTGGCGATGAATCCGCCGCGCGCTGCCAAGTAACCGCAATAGCCGTCATTGCGAGGAGCGACGCGACGAAGCAATCCATTTATCGGCAGGCGGCATGATGGATTGCTTCGCGGAGCCTGTCATCGGGCGCGCGTTCGCGCGACCCGTTGGCTCGCAATGACGGCGTCGAGACAGAGCTATTCCGCCGCCTGCTTGGTCTCGTTCAGATAGGCCTGGTACGCGAGCTTGATGCCGTCCTCGAGCGAGGTGGTGGCGCGCCAGCCGAGCTTGGCGAGCCGGCCGACATCGAGCAGCTTGCGCGGCGTGCCGTCGGGGCGCGAGGTGTCGAACCTGATCTCGCCGCGATAGCCGACCGTGGCCGCAACGACGCGGGCGAATTCAGCGATGGTGATGTCCTCGCCGGTGCCGATATTGACCAGCTCCGGCGCGGAATAGGTCTTCATCAAATGGATGCAGGCATCGGCGAGATCGTCGACATAGAGGAATTCGCGGCGCGGCGTGCCGGTGCCCCACACCACGACGTCGGCAGCGCCCGAGACCTTGGCCTCATGGAAGCGGCGGATCAGCGCGGCGACGACGTGGCTGTATTCGGGATGGTAGTTGTCGCCGGGACCGTAGAGGTTGGTCGGCATCACGCTGATGAAATCGGCGCCGTACTGGCTGCGATAGGCCTCGGCCATCTTGATGCCGGCGATCTTGGCGATGGCATAGGGCTCGTTGGTCGGCTCCAGCGGGCCGGTCAGCATCGAGTCCTCGCGCAGCGGCTGCGGCGCCAGGCGCGGATAGATGCAAGACGAGCCGAAGAACATCAGCTTCTCGCAGCCATTGCCGTGGGCTGCCTGGATCACATTGGTCGAGATCGCCAGATTGTCGTAGAGGAATTCGGCCCGCAGCGTGTTGTTGGCGACGATGCCGCCGACCTTGGCGGCGGCGAGGAACACCGCCTGCGGCCGCTTCGCGGCGAACCAGGCATTCACCGCGCCCTGGTCGCGCAAATCGACCTCGCCGCGCGACACCGTCAGCAGATCGGCCTGCTCACGCGCCAGCCGGCGCATCAGCGCCGAGCCGACCATGCCGCGATGGCCGGCGACGAAAACCGTCTTGCCCTTCAGTTCAAACGCCGTGCTTGCCATTGGCCGCATCCTGCCTGGCCTCGACGAGATCGCTGGCGACCATTTCCTTCACCAGCTGCGCGAACGGCGTCTTCGGCGCCCAGCCGAGCTTGACGCGCGCCTTGCTGGCGTCGCCGATCAGAAGATCGACCTCGGTCGGGCGAAAATAGGCCGGGTCGATCTGCACCAGCGTATTGCCGGACGCCTTGTCGACACCGATCTCCTCGACGCCCTTGCCGCGCCATTCGATGCTGCGGCCGACCTCGGCAAACGCAAGCTCGACGAATTCGCGCACCGAGCGCGTCTCGCCGGTCGCGAGCACGAAGTCGCCGGGCTCGTCCGCCAGCAGGATCTTGTGCATGCCCTCGACATAGTCGCGGGCGTGGCCCCAGTCGCGCTTCGCATCGAGATTGCCGAGATAGAGCTTGTTCTCGAGGCCGACTTCGATGCGGGCGACGGCGCGGGTGATCTTGCGGGTCACGAAGGTTTCGCCGCGGATCGGGCTCTCATGGTTGAACAGGATGCCGTTGCTGGCGAACATGCCGTAGGCCTCACGGTAGTTCACCGTGATCCAGTAGCCGTAGAGCTTGGCGACACCGTAGGGCGAACGCGGATAGAACGGCGTGGTCTCCTTCTGCGGCACCTCCTGCACCAGCCCGTAC
>NZ_JASGSR010000224.1:0-6038 GCF_040446015.1 Bradyrhizobium sp. INPA03-11B | reverse complement strand
CTGCTCGGCTGCGAAAAACGTGTGGTTCTTGAGGTGATTTTCCATCACCTGCAGCGCCGCATAACCGCGCTCCATCCAGTCCTCCAGCGCGTGGGTCTGCAGATCGCGCCCGCCCTTGACCAGCGACAGCCAGAAATAGGCGGCGCCGATATTCGGCTCCAGCGCGTGCTGTTCGAAGAACATCCACTGCAGCGCCTCGGCGCGCTCGATCCGCGACTCCGGCGCCAGCGGCGTGCCGATCGCAACGTACCAGAGGATGGCGTTGGACTCGGCGAGATGGCGGCCTTCGGCGACCTCGAGCAACGGCACCTGGCCGCTCGGATTCTTGGCCAGGAATTCCGGGGTCCGGCTCTCGCCGCGCAGGATGTCGATCTCGATCGCCTCGTACGGCGTGTTCAGCACGGCAAGCGCCAGCCGGACCTTGTAGCTGTTGCCGGAGCGCTGCATCGAATAGAGCTTGTACATTGCGTCGGGGTTCACTCGATCAGGAAGACGGACTGCATGAGACGGTACGCTTGAAAATTGCGCGGCCTGTCACACCGCAACGCCGCTAAACAATGATGCCGACAGGGGGGCGTCGCAAGCCCTGCAATGTGGAAAAAGTCGAAACGTCTACCGCACTGCACGCGTGCAGAACGATTCCATCAACACGGCAGAACAACTCGGATCACGCCTCTGCGACGCTGTGCACGGTGCCGGTCGATGCCACCGGTGGCCGTGGCCGACATGCTGCAATTCAGAAACGTTAACGGGGCATCCAGATCGCGGGATGCGCTGTCGGGGGCTGCGCCGGACCGCCTGCCGCCGGCACCATCAGACAGGTGTCGCGCGGCACATTGTCCTCGGAGCAATCCGCGCTGGAGCACGTGGCCGCAAGCCTTGCCGGCTAGGCTGAAGCGGTCATGACAGGGCTTGCCGGATATGAGTCATTTGGGGGCGGAACTTGCGGAATATTGCGCATGTCGCGCGGCATGCGGGAAAGTTTTCGTGCTTTGTCGCCAAGCTTCTTGCGATGCAGCGGCGACAGGCCTAGGGTGCCGCGATCCCATTCAAATCAAGTCGTGGCCCAACGGCTCACGACGTTTGCCAGGAGATGATAATGGCCTTCCTGTCCGCTGCGCTCGACCGTGTGAAGCCGTCCGCGACGATCGCGGTCACGGACAAAGCACGCGCGCTGAAAGCCGCGGGCCGCAATGTCATCGGCCTCGGCGCCGGCGAGCCTGACTTCGATACCCCCGCCAACATCAAGCTGGCTGCGATCCATGCGATCGAGGCCGGCAAGACCAAGTACACCGATGTCGGCGGCATTCCGGAGCTCAAGGAAGCCATCATCAACAAGTTCTCGCGCGAGAACGGACTGACCTACAAGCCGAACCAGGTCATCGTCGGCACCGGCGGCAAGCAGGTGCTCTACAACGCGCTGATGGCGACCATCAATCCCGGCGACGAGGTGATCATCCCTGCGCCGTATTGGGTCAGCTATCCCGAGATGGTGGCGCTCGCCGGCGGCGAGTCGGTCCCGGTGGTGTGCCCGGCTTCGACCGGCTTCAAGCTGCGCCCGGAAGATCTCGAGAAGGCGATCACGCCGAAGACCAAATGGGTGATCCTGTGCTCGCCGTCGAACCCGACCGGCTCGGCCTATACCAGGAGCGAGCTCAAGGCGATCACCGACGTGCTGGTCAAGCATCCGCATGTCTGGGTGATGACCGACGACATGTACGAGCACCTTGTCTATGACGATTTCGTCTTCACCACCGCGGCGCAGGTCGAGCCGAGCCTCTACGATCGCACGCTGACCGTGAACGGCGTGTCGAAGGCCTACTGCATGACCGGCTGGCGCATCGGCTATGCCGGCGGCCCGGCGCAGCTGATCAAGGCGATGGCGACGATCCAGTCGCAGTCGACCTCGAACCCGTCGTCGATCGCGCAGTGGGCGTCGGTCGAGGCGCTCAACGGTCCGCAGGACTTCATCGCCGCGAACAACAAGGTGTTCAAGGAACGCCGCGACCTCGTGGTGTCGATGCTCAACCAGGCGAGCGGCATCGAGTGCCCGCGGCCGGAAGGCGCGTTCTACGTCTATCCGTCCTGCGCCGGCACGATCGGCAAGAAGGCGCCCTCGGGCAAGGTGATCGACAACGACGAGGCGTTCGTCACAGAGCTGCTCGAGAGCGAAGGCGTCGCTGTCGTGCAGGGATCGGCGTTCGGCCTTGGCCCCGCGTTCCGCATCTCCTACGCCACCAAGACCTCGGATCTCGAGGATGCCTGCAAGCGCATCCAGCGCTTCTGCGGTAATCTGCGATAGTCGTTTCCGAACCGAGAGACTAAAAAACGCTCCCGCACCTGGTGCGGGAGCGTTTTCGTTTATGCGCTGAGATCGCGCGCCGGTATAATCGCGGAGTCAAATCACAACCTGCTCACCTCACGCGTGTGTGTGCGAACATCAATGCCACACGCGGGAAGTTTTTACGGCCCCTTTGCGAACTGCCTTGTTTTGGACACGAGCCTTCCTTTGTGTCCGCCGCGCAAATTGCAATTCAGTTCACCTTGCGGAGACAGACCAATGCGACTTTCGACCCTCACCTTTGCAGCGCTTGCGTTGCTGGCGCCGTTCGCCACCGCCAACGCGGCGCCTCAACAGGTTCAAGCCGGGGTCCTGCAGTGCCAGGGCGGCGAGAATGTCGGCTTCGTCGTCGGCTCTGTCGCCCGCCTCGAATGCGTGTTCCAGAGCGGCGGCCGCCGCCCCGAGCCGTATCTTGCGACCGTGAAGCGGATCGGCGTCGACCTCGGCTTCACCGGGCAGACCCAGCTCGCCTGGGCCGTCAGTGCGCCGACCACGGTGGTGCCGCGCGGTGCGCTCGCCGGCAGCTACGGCGGCGTCGGCGTCAACGCTTCGGTCGGCCTCGGCGCCGGCGGTAACTTCCTGTTCGGTGGCCCGAACAACGCCTATGCGCTGCAGCCGATCAGCGTGCAGGGCCAGACCGGCCTCAACGTTGCGGCCGGCATCGCCGGGATCGATCTCGAGCCGGTCCGCACCAACGGTCCGCGCCGGCATCATCGCCACCACCGTCATCATCACCACCACTAGAGCCCTTTCCGTTCCGATTGCATCGGAACGGGGCTCTAGGTTTTGTTTGGCGCGTTTTCTTCACGCGAACCGGTATCCACTTCGCTCGAAAACGCTCTAAGCTGGTTGTGTTCGATCAAAGGGGCCCGCGAAAGCGGGCCTCTTTTTTGCGGTCTGTTGTTTGCTGTCCGTTGCTGACCAAACTTCGGCCGCGAAGGAACATAGCAACAGCGCCACATCCCCCAACAATCGGTGGCCAAGCACCGCAAATTCTGGCCGACCATCCGATGTTGTGGCATAGGATGCGAACGGCGCCGCAGACACGGCGCCGTTCTGTTCTCTGCTCGCGTCATGCCTCTCAGCCGGAGACCCCCCAACATGCGTCGCCTCACTCTCCTCGCCGCTGCCGCCAGCGCCACGCTGACCGCAATCGTTGGCGTCAACGCTCAACAGCCGAGCCAGCGCGTACAGGTCGGCGTGCTGGAATGCCGCGGTGGCGCGAGCGTCGGCTTCATCGTCGGTTCCGTGACCCATCTCGGCTGCGTGCTGCGCGCCAATGGCCTGCCCGAGGACCGCTACATCGCGACCATCCAGAAGGTCGGCATCGATCTCGGCATCACCCAGGAATCGGCGTTGGCCTGGGGCGTCTACGCGCCGGTGGAGCGGCTCGGGCCGGGTGCACTCTCCGGCAACTATGCCGGTGCGCAGGGCAGCGCGACGCTCGGCGTCGGCGTCGGCGGCAATGTGCTGGTCGGCGGGTCCGACAACACCATCGCCCTGCAGCCGCTCAGCGTGCAGGGCCAGGTCGGCGTCAACATCGCCGCCGGCCTCGAGAGCCTGGAACTGCGTCCGGGTCGCTAAAGCGCGCGCGTAGCGTTCTTCAATCCGCCGAAGAAGCCGCGGGCTTCTTCGGCAACGATGCCGGGCGCTTCGGCGTGAACATAGTGCCCGGTGTCGACGAACCTGATCGAAGGTTCTCTCCAATAGCCCCCCAGCCGGTCCGACCATTCGGGTGAGATCAGCGGATCGCGGCGGCCCCAGAGAAAGCGCGAGGGCACCTCGATGCGCGGTTGCGCCGGAAGCTTGCCTTCCAGCCAGAGCCGGCGATTGGGTGCGGACGAGAGATACCAGTCGAAGCCGCCCTGGATGTTGCCCGGCTTCATGAAGTTATCGACATAGGCTTCCAGCAGGTCGCCGAACACGGCGGGATCGTCGCCCGACCAATGGTCGAGGAAGTGACGGAAATAGAGCCGGCATGACTCGCGCGAGTTGCCGACCAGTTGCGCCGCCCATGGCAACTGCTGGAAGTATTGATACCAGACCTCGATCAGGTGGCCGGGCTCGCCGTAGCGGTGGCCGAGGCCGGGATACGGCGTGCAGAGATAAAGCGTGCCTGTCAGCCGCTGCGGCTGACGATGCGACATCGCCTGCATGACATAGGCGCCGAGATCGCCGCCGATCACGCCGAAGCGGTCATGATCGAGCGCGTCCATGACCGCGAACATATCCTGCGCGTGGCGCTCCGCGGTCGCGGAGGCGTCGGGTCCTGGCGCCGGCTTGCCGGTGTCGCCGCAGCCGCGCAGGTCGGGTGCGATCAGTTCAAAGCTGTCGCCGAGGCGCAGCATCAGCGGCCGCCACACCAGCCAGAACTCCGGCCAGCCATGCAGCAGCAGCAGCGGCGGGCCCTTGCCGAAGCGCGCGACGTTGACGCGCAGGCCGCCGATATTGATCTTCTGTTGCGTGATGCCTGCCGCGGCTGCATCCGCGAAGGCCTTTTCGAGCGCCGTCATTGCGACCTCCTGTGGTTTGCCGCAGGCTGTCCGCGTTGACGCGTCCGGTCCAATACTCGTTCGATACGGTTGCAGAGCTATTGCGTATGGCTGCCGTCGCCGGCAGCCGTGCTATAGCGGTGGCATGGAATTGCGACACCTCAGATACTTCGTGGCGCTCGGCGAGGAATTGAATTTCACCCGCGCGGCCGAGCGGCTGCACATCGCGCAGCCGCCGCTCAGCCAGCAGATCCGTCAGCTCGAGGACGAGCTCGACGTCACGCTGCTGCAGCGGAATAGCCGTCCTGTCAGGCTCACCGAGGCCGGTGAGCTGTTTCTTGCGCGCGCACGCGCGGTGCTCGCAAGTTTCGAGAATGCGGTTGCCGACACGCGGCGCGTCGGGCGCGGCCAGGCCGGCAGACTCGGAATCGGATTCGTCGGCTCTGCCATGTTTGCCGGCCTTCCCGACATCGTCGGCGCCTATCGTGACGCCTGTCCCGATGTCGAGCTCGTGCTCGACGAGATGCTGGCGGCGGAGATCGCCGAGGCGCTGCGGCGCCGCCGGATCGATATCGGCTTCGCGCGTCCGGCACTGCTTGACGAACCGGGGCTTGCCCAGCGGCTCATCGTCGAGGAGCCCTATGTTGCAGCGCTGCCGCGTGCGCATCCCCTTGCGGCACGGCGCGACATTGCGCTCGCCGAATTGTCCGACGATGCCTTCGTGTTGTATCCGGCGCGCCCGGAGCCGTCGGTCACGGGCCTGATCGTGAACGCATGCAAGGCAGCGGGCTTCACGCCGCGGCTCGCGCAGGAGGTTCTGCATCTGCAAACCGCGATCGGCTTGATCGCCGCCGGTGTTGGTGTGTCGCTCGTTCCGGAGGCCGCGGCGCGCGCGCAGACCGGTCGCGGCGTCGCTTACGTTCGGCTTTCCGCACCGGTGGTGACGGCTCCGCTCACGATTGCGTGGCGCGAGGAAGATGCATTGCCTGCCGTGCAGCGCCTGCTCGACATCGCCGCGCGCTGGCGCGAGATCGCTCCAGGGGTGGCGCGCTAAGGAACCGGCGCATCGGACGCAATTTTTCCGGAGAGGGGCGGCGCACAGCTCCGCGATCGTAAAGGTCAGCGACGCCGCACCGCAGCGACGTTTTCCCGCTTGCCAAATGTCAAACGCAGGCAGAGCATGAACGGTCGCCGACCCAATCATG
>NZ_JASGSR010000223.1:0-6143 GCF_040446015.1 Bradyrhizobium sp. INPA03-11B | reverse complement strand
TCCTATGCACGGGGCCCATGGGTGCGATCGGCACCCGGCTTTCCCTGCGCCCTCTGATTTCGGAGCGGCGAAACGAAGAGCAAAGCTCGGGCAAAAGATGTCGCGAGAACGCGGATGCGTGGCCCACCAATCGCGCCACATACCGACTGTCGTCCCGGCGCAGGCCGGGACCCATAACCACGAATGGCTGTTGTCACACGATGCGGCAACGACGAGTCCCTTTAACAATGTCGGCTGCGGCGTATGGGTCCCGGCTTTCGCCGGGACGACAATTGTGGTCGGACTCAAATCGATCACATCGCAGGGACGACAGCGGAGAGTGCTGCCCTTATCCCTCCGCCTCGAGCCACTCCGCGGCGCCGCGCCAGAGGGCTTCGCGGTGTTCGCTGCGGAAGAAGCCGAAATGGCCGATCTTCGGCACGCCGGCGTCCGCGGGACTGATCGCGATGATGTCAGGCGTGATCGAGGTGAACGCGGAGCACAGCAATTCGACCGCCGGCCGCGTCGCCCAGGTGTCGTCGGTGATGGTGAGTGCGCGGAGCTTGCCCTTGAACTTCGGAAAATTTTCGCGCGCCGTCAGCGTGGCATCGTCGAGCAGATAGCGCTCGCGCATCACCCAGCCGCGCCATTGTTCGAACACGCCGCGCGGCAGGTCCATGCCGAGGCCGGCCCAGCTCGGCACATAGCCGAGCGTGCGCGCCAGCGGCAGCCCGATGCCGTTCATGAAGGCGACGACGCGATAGCGCTCGGGCGAGGCCATCAGCTTCCAATGCGCGGCCTGCGAGGCGATCAGCAGGGCGCGGGGAATCTCGGCATTGTTCGGCAACAGGCCGAGCGCTTGGCCGCCGAAGGAGTGACCGACATAGGCGAAGGGCAGGTCGCGGTAGCGCTCGCGCATCCAGCGCACGGCGGCCGTGGTGTCGAGCGCGGCCCAGTCCGCCATCGTGGCCTTGAAGCCGGCCAGCGACTTCTGCTTGTTCAGGCCGGGCGCCGCCATCGGTCTGCTATCGCCGGTGCCGCGATAGTCGTAGGTCAGGACCGCCGCGCCGCGGCGGGCGAGGTAGCCGGCAAAGCCGCGATAGACCTTGCGGGGCACGGCGGTCGCCGAGTTGATCAGGACGGCATGGCGCTTCCTGCCGCGGGGCAGGAACAGCGTCGCGGCGAGCGGATAGCCGTCCGCGGCCGGCACGACGATGTCGTCGCTAAAAACGTCGTCCAGCGCGGCGGCGGCCACGGCGATTTCCCCGGCATTCATGCTATGCTCTACCAAATGCGAATTCGGATTTTCTTGCAAGGGCTTGACGGAATTGCAGGAATCCTTCTAGCGGGAGGCTGGCGCCCTGTGTATAAGCCGGGCTTTCCGTATGCCCGCGATTAAGTCGCGGGTTTTGCTCAGGAGTTGACCTCATGTCCGAGCGGTGGACACCCGATAGCTGGCGCGCCAAGAAGGTGCTGCAGGTGCCCGATTATCCCGATGCCAAGGCATTGGCCGATGTCGAGGCCCAGCTGGCGACCTTTCCGCCGCTGGTGTTCGCGGGCGAGGCGCGCAGCCTGAAGAAGGCGCTCGGCCGGGTCGCGGCCGGCGAGGCTTTCCTGTTGCAAGGCGGCGACTGTGCCGAGAGCTTTGCCGAGCACGGCGCCAACAACATCCGCGACTTCTTCCGCGTGCTGCTGCAGATGGCTGTGGTCATGACCTATGCCGGCGCGCTGCCGGTGGTGAAGGTCGGCCGCATCGCCGGGCAGTTTGCCAAACCGCGCTCGTCGCCGACCGAGAAGCAGGGCGACGTCGAGCTGCCGAGCTATCGTGGCGACATCGTCAACGACATCGCCTTCACCGCGGAGGCGCGCATCCCCGATCCGCAGCGCCAGCTGATGGCCTACCGCCAATCCGCGGCGACGCTGAACCTGCTGCGCGCGTTTGCCACCGGCGGCTTCGCCAATCTCGGCAGTGTGCATCAGTGGATGCTCGGCTTCCTGAAGGATTCGCCGCAGTCCCGCCGCTACAAGGAGCTCGCCGACCGCATCTCGGACGCGCTGAACTTCATGCGCGCCTGCGGCCTCGATCTCGAAAGCCATCCGGAGCTGCGCGCCACCGATTTCTACACCAGCCACGAGGCGCTGCTGCTCGGCTACGAGCAGGCGATGACGCGGGTCGATTCCACCACCGGCGACTGGTACGCGACCTCGGGCCACATGATCTGGATCGGTGACCGCACCCGCCAGCTCGACCACGGCCATGTCGAGTATTTCCGCGGCATCAAGAATCCGATCGGCCTGAAATGCGGCCCGTCGCTGAAGCCGGACGACCTGCTGAAGCTGATCGACATCCTCAATCCCGACAACGAGCCGGGACGCTTGACCCTGATCAACCGGTTCGGCGCCGACAAGGTCGGCGACCATCTGCCCGGCCTGATCCGCGCCGTGCAGCGCGAGGGCCGCGTCGTGGTGTGGTCGTGCGATCCGATGCACGGCAACACCATCACCTCGACCACGGGCTACAAGACGCGGCCGTTCGACCGCGTGCTGTCGGAGGTGAAGGCGTTCTTCCAGATCCATGCGGCGGAAGGCACCCATGCCGGCGGCGTGCATCTGGAGATGACCGGGCAGGACGTCACCGAATGCATCGGCGGCGCGCGTGCCATCACCGATGAGGATCTCAACGACCGCTATCACACGGTCTGCGATCCCCGTCTCAACGCCGAACAGTCGATCGACATGGCCTTCCTGATCGCCGAGCTCTTGAAGCAGGAGCGCGCCGGCAAGGTCAAACCGATGCCGGCCGCTGCGGGGTTGTGATTTGGGGCAGGTGACTTGGGGGCAGTGACTTGAGGGCAGTGACTTGCTGAGGTTCTGGCGAGCCACCATCAACTCGCGCAACGGGCTGGCATTCGCCATTCGCTCGGAGCAGGCGATCCGCGAGGAGGTCGTTGCCCTGGTGCTGTCGGTGCCGCTGGCCTGGCTGGTCGGCGCCACCGTGATGCGCCGGGTCGAGCTGGTCGCGACCGTGGTGCTGGTGCTGGTGATCGAGCTGCTCAACACCGCGATCGAGAAGCTCGCCGACCGCCTGACCATGGATCACGATCCGCAGATCGGGCGGGTCAAGGACATGGGCTCCGCCGCCGTCGGCGTCGCGCTCGTCATGGCCGGCCTGTTCTGGCTGTTCGCCCTCGCCGAGCGCACGGGCGCGTTCTGACCGTGACCGTCAATAAGCCGATCAAGCTTGCGGTGATCGGACGGGGTCTGATCGGGTCGGCGGCCGCGCGGCACCTGTGCAAGATGGGCCATGAGGTCGCGCTGATCGGGCCCGGTGAGCCGGCCGATTTTTCGAGCCACGACGGCGTGTTCGGCAGCCACTATGATGAAGGCCGCATCACGCGAACCTACGATCCGCAAGCCTTCTGGCGGCAGATGAACCGCGCGGCGATTGCGCGCTACGGCGAGATTGCAGCGGAAAGCGGTGTCGAATTCTACCGGGAAGCCGGTGCGCTTCACGTCGGTCACACCGAGACCACTGATGTCGCTTCGGTTGGCGAAGTCTGCGCCGACGAGGGGATCTGCTGTGAAGCCTATCAGGATGCGGGGCTCGCCGAGCGGTTTCCATTTCTGAAATCAACCGCGGGCATGCTGGGCTATTTCGAGCCGCGCAATGCCGGATATATTTCACCGCGCCGCTTGGTCCGTGCGCAGACCATCGCGGCGAAGCGCGCGGGGGCGCGGATCATCGACGAGGCTGCGCTCGGGATTTCGGAAACCGCTTCCGGTGTGACGATCCGGACCCGATCGGGCAGCGTCGAGGCCGAGCGTGTGCTGGTTGCGGCGGGCGGGCATACCCAATCGCTGCTCGGCCGGTCATTGGGTTTTACGGTCTATGCGCGGACCGCAGCGCTGTTCCGGCTCGACGCGGCGGAGGTTCAGCGCCTGGCCGGCATGCCGTCGATGCGTTGTCTCGGGCCGAAGGGCGACAATCCCTATATCCTGCCGCCGATCCCATATCCGGACGGCCAGACCTGGTTGAAGCTCGGCGGCGATCCGGTCGATCTTCCGCTTGAGGGCGAGGCTGACATCAAGGACTGGTTCCGGTCGGGCGGATCGGTTGACGTGGCTGATCGGCTGCAAACGCAGATCCTCGATCGCATTCGCGACCTCAAGTTCGAGGAACGCCGCGTCGTGCCCTGCATGACCACCTTTGGCGACACCGGCCTGCCATGCATCGGGCCGCTGTCCGAGCGGGTCACCGTCGCATTTTGCTGCTACGGCAAGAGCGCGAAATGTTCGGACGAATTGGGCCGGCTAGGTGGTCTGGCGCTGCTCGGCGAGGTGAGGGCAGAACTTGCACCCTGACCAGGGATCCCAGTGCGATTTCTGCAATCGCACCATGATCGGACGACCATTGAAGTTTGCCGTTGTGCGGGACAACATAAAGATATGAGCGAACAACAGATCAAGATCACCCTGGCGCAACTCAATCCGACGGTCGGTGACGTCACCGGCAACGCCGCGAAAGCGCGTGCCGCGCGCGAGAAAGCAAAGGCCGACGGCGCCGATCTCGTGGTGCTCTCGGAGCTGTTCCTCGCCGGCTATCCGCCGGAGGATCTGGTGCTCAAGCCGGCATTCCAGTCGGCCTGCCGCACCGCGGTCGAGGAACTGGCGCGCGAGACCAAGGACGGCGGACCGGCCATGCTGATCGGCACGCCCTGGGTCGAGGACGGCAAGCTCTACAATGCCTGCGCGCTGCTCGACGGCGGCCGCATCGCCGCGCTGCGCTACAAGGCCAATCTGCCGAATTACGGCGTGTTCGACGAGAAGCGGTTGTTCGCGCGCGGCCCGGCGCCGGGCCCGGTGACGGTGCGCGGCGTGCGCATCGGCGTGCCGATCTGCGAGGACATCTGGCTCGAGGAGTCCGAGGAATACGAGAACGTCGTCGAATGTCTCGCCGAGACCGGCGCCGAGATCCTCGTGGTGCCGAACGGCTCGCCCTATGCCCGCGACAAGGCCGATCTCCGGCTGTCGATCGTGGTGGCGCGAGTCACCGAGAGCGGTCTGCCGCTGATCTATCTCAACGAGGTCGGCGGCCAGGACGAGCTGATCTTCGACGGCGCCTCGTTCGCGCTGAATGCCGATCTGTCGGTCGCCGCGCAGCTTCCGGCGTTCGAGGAGAACATCACGACGCTGACCTGGCGCAAGACGGCGGATGGCTGGCGCTGCAATGGGCCGAGCACGGCGCAGCTCGAGGGCGACAAGGCCGACTACGCCGCCTGCGTGCTCGGTCTGCGCGACTATGTCCGCAAGAACGGCTTTCCCGGCGTGCTGCTCGGCGTCTCCGGCGGCATCGACTCGGCGCTGTGCGCGGCAATCGCGGTCGATGCGCTCGGCGCCGACAAGGTGCGCGGCGTGATGCTGCCGTTCCGCTACACCGCACAGGTGTCGCTCGACGATGCCGCCAAGCTCGCCGCCGCGCTCGGCATCCGCTACGAGATCCTGCCGATCGCCGACGCCGTGAACGGCTTCGAGAAGATCCTCGCACCGGTGTTTGCTGGCATGGAGCGCGACATCACCGAGGAGAATTTGCAGGCGCGCGCCCGCGGCACGCTGCTGATGGCGATCTCCAACAAGACCGGCGCCATGGTAGTGACGACGGGCAACAAGTCGGAAATGTCGGTCGGCTACGCCACGCTGTACGGCGACATGAATGGCGGCTTCAACCCGATCAAGGACATCTACAAGACCGAGGTGTTCCGCCTGTCCAGCCTGCGCAATGCCTGGAAGCCGGACGGCGCGCTCGGTCCCTCGGGCGAGGTGATCCCGGTCAACATCATCATCCGGCCGCCGACCGCGGAGTTGCGCGAGAACCAGACCGACCAGGATTCGCTGCCGCCCTACGAGGTGCTGGACGCGATCCTCGAGCGGCTAGTGGAGCGCGAGGAGCCGCTTGCGACCATCATCGAGGCCGGTTTCGACCGCGACGTGGTGACCCGCGTCGACCGCCTGCTCAACATCGCCGAATACAAGCGGCGGCAGGCGGCGCCGGGGGTGAAGGTGACGCGGAAGAATTTCGGCCGCGACCGCCGCTATCCCATCACCAATCGCTTCCGCGATTTCGGCAAAGCGCTGCCGGAGCCCGACGAGAAGCTGGTGACGCGCAC
>NZ_JASGSR010000222.1:0-6183 GCF_040446015.1 Bradyrhizobium sp. INPA03-11B | reverse complement strand
CTCCCCACCCTCCCCCGCAAGGGGGGAGGGAGCCTGACTGGTGTGCTCACCTCACGAATGTAGGGCGCGATATGCGAGCGCTAGGCAAGTGCTCGGTGACCGCACCTCACGCTGCCAGATGGCACTGCCCCATCTCGAGCCCGTGCCGGCGGCCGCGCGCGATGCCCTCGGCGATCGCTTTCACGACAAGCTCGGCGTCGTCGGGGGAAAGATGGTCGAGCGGCTGCCAGGCGCGCAGGATGTCGCGCGCGCGATCGAGGTCGCCATAGATTGCAAGGAGAGGCAGCGATTTGTTCGGCATGTCGGTGGCTCCGAGCCGCAGCTGCGCCAGCCTAGCTCAACTGACCAAGCCGAGCCATGCATTCGGCAGCCGCGATCGCACGCTTTGCCGATCGTCGATGCATGGCGAGGGCGCGCTTCCCACCCCCGCCACCACGTGCTCGGGTTACTCCGCGCCGGAGCCGCCCTGCACGATCTTCTCGTTCAGCTTCTGATCGACGGTCTCGACGGTGCGGTCGATCTCGGCGCTGGGGTTACCGAGCTGGTGCGAGATCAGCTTCACCAAGAGATCGACGCGCTCGATGAACGGTGCGCCGGCGGCGACCGCGCGGGCCGCCGAGGACGGCTTGAGCAGGCTTTCCGCGGCCTTGGCGTATTTCGCGAACGGCACCTGGTCGGCAGGATCGGCGCCGAGCTTGCGCGCGATGCCGTCGACATGGTCGTAGATCGCTTGCGAGCGGCTGAGATCGCCGTGCACGGCGTCGCGGATCGATTGCGGCTCCGTCGGCGTGATGCAGCGATAATTGCCGGTCAGCAGCATCGACCATTTGGCGAGCGGCACGAACAGCGAGTCGAATACTTTCAGCTTCACCGGAACGTCCTGGCCGTCGAGCGTCACGGCGTCAATGTCGGCTTCGAGCTCGCGCAGCACCTTGTTGTGCTTGTCGTCGGCGAAAGCGGAGGCCTTGAAGTTGGTCGGCAGGCCGACATGCAGCACGTTGGCCTTCTCCTCCGGCGGACGGAACGCCTGCGGGTCCGGCGAGCACAGCGTGACGAGGCCCGGCTCGAAGCGCTCCCACACCTGCGCATTGGTGTAGGCCTCCTCGAGGTCCATGCCGGCGAGCGCGGGGATTCGCTTCAGATACGGCAGCGGCGGCATGTTCATGATCGACAGGCACGGCAGCTTCGCCGCCGCGATCTTGATCATCAGCACCCGAACCGTGTGGTTGGTGTATTGCGGCTCCTGCATCGCAAGGCCGACCATGTCGTAGCGCGACACGTCGACATCGGCGGGCGTGACGGCGTCGAGCTTGCCCGGCAGGTCGCGCGAGAAGATCGAGCGATGCTCCTTCTCGTCGCGCAGCTTGATCCGGACCTCGGTGCCCTCGCGGTTGATCAGGTCAGCGGTGTTCTTGCGGCACACCAGGGACACATTGTGCCCCGCCATCAAGAGCTTGGTCCCCAACAGGGAGCCGTAGGAGGCTCCAAGAATCAGAATGTTGCGCGCCATGCTCTCTCCAAAGGACTGCTGGTGTATGGTATGCCACCGTCTATCGCAGATCGACAAGCCGCTGCCAAGCGGATTATCTCGCGTGCGGATCATCGTTCCGCGATCAGGAAGGGCATTCGAGCTTGCAAGTCGCCGCCGACCCGACGGATCGGGCTGAAGAAATCCTCGTCTCAGCTTCCCGCCTGTTTGCCCGCCACTCCTATGCGAACGTGACGATGGAGCAGGTCGCGGCGTCGGTTCGGGCCGTGCCGGGCGCGCTGTACCACTATTTCCGCGACAAGGAAGATCTGATCTTCCACTGTTATCTGCGGGGACTTGCGATCTACCGGCACGAAATCGAAGCCGCCGCCGAGCCCGGGATCGACGGGCTCGAGATCGTCAGGCGCTTCGTGCGCGGCCGGCTGCGGCCTGAAGGCCAGCGCATGATCCTGTTCACCGATATCGATGCGCTGGCCACGCCTTACAGCAGCGAGGTCCATGCCAAGCGCTGGCAGAACGCCGCACTGCTGGCGAAAATCCTGGAACGGGGCGTCGCGGACGGTTCGATCGCCTGCGACGAGCCGCAGCTCACGGCGGTTGCGCTGATCTCGATCCTGGACTGGGTCCCGTTCTGGCTGTCCGAACGCGACTACTACACGCGGCAACAGGCGATCGACGCCATTGACGACATCATCACGCACGGCGTCTACCGGCGCGAGATCGCGCTTCCCGGCATGCCCGAACCGCTCAGCCTCGCGCCCTTCCTCGAGTCTCGGGCTGCGTTGAGCAAGCGGGCGGCGAAGTTCGACAGGATGCTGTCGATTGCCTCCGACAGCTTCAATCGAAGGGGCGCGTCGGGCACATCGCTCGAAAGCATCGCCATGGATGCGGGCATCACCCGCGCCGGCATCTACTATCACTTCAGCGAGAAGGAGAGCCTGCTGTTGGCCTGCCTGCGACGCGGGCTCGCCGGCGAGGTCGGCATTCGCGAGCATCTGCAAGAGTACAGCCTCGGGGCGTTCGATCACATCGTGCAGAGAATCCGCCTGCTGCTGATGCTGCACGACACGCCCTGCGGCCCCAAGGCGACCTACCACAACATCAACTATCTCAACGACGCTGACCGGAAAGAATACGTCGGCCAGGTGCTGGCGACGATCCGGCGAGACCAGGACAGCTATCAACGCTGGATCGACGAAGGCCGCTTCCGCCGCATCGACACATATTTCGCCGAGCGGATTTTAACCGGCATGGGGCATTGGTATCCGATCTGGTTCAAGACCAGGCGCGACTGGTCTGCCGTCGAGATCGCCGACCACTTCGCGCGGCTCTTCCTCTCGGGCCTCAAGCCGCGCCGGCCGGCTTGAATCGCCAATTCGCGTCCCGTCGCTATAATGCTCCCGGACCAGGCTCGTCTCGCCGGAATTCGGACGACGTCGGCCCCAAAACGAACTGGCGAACGCCTCGTCCAAAAGTTTACTTGCGGTTCAAATCTGCGCCGGATCTCGCGGCATCTCGAAACATTTATAGCCTATAACATTATAATACCTCGCGCGAAAACTTGACGCAGTATTCAAAGCGAAAGTTGCGAAGGCTCGGCAATTGAGGTTATGAGACGGCTTCGATCGCTGAAGATCAAGAAACATGAGCAAGGGAGAAAGCAGGATGCGTAAGCTGATCGTTGCTGCCACGGCAGCACTGACGGTGTTGGGAGGCGCGGCGTCCGCGCAGGAATCCATCAAGATCGGCTACATCGATCCGCTCTCCGGCGGCGGCGCCAGCGTTGGCGAAGGCGGCCTGAAGACGTTCCAGTATCTCGCCGACGAGCTGAACGCCAAGGGCGGCATCCTCGGCCACAAGGTCGAGATCGTTCCGCTCGACAACAAGACCAATCCGCAGGAAAGCCTGGTGCAGGCGCAGAAGGCGGTCGACGCCGGCGTCCACTACATCACCCAGGGCAACGGCTCGTCGGTCGGTGCCGCGCTGGAAGACTTCGTCACCAAGCACAATTCGCGCAACCCCGGCAAGGAAGTGCTCTACTTCAACTACGCCGCGGTCGATCCGAGCATGACCAACGAGAAGTGCAGCTACTGGCATTTCCGCTGGGATGCGAACTCGGACATCAAGATGGAAGCGCTGACCAACTACATGAAGGGCCAGCCGTCCATCAAGAAGGTCTACCTGATCAACATGGACTATTCGTTCGGCCAGTCGGTGCGCACGGCTGCGCGCAAGATGCTGGCCGAAAAGCGGCCGGATATCCAGGTCGTCGGCGACGAACTGCACCCGATGCTCAAGGTCACCGACTTCTCGCCCTACATCGCCAAGATCAAGGCGTCGGGCGCCGACACCGTCGTGACCGGCAACTGGGGCCAGGACTTCGCGCTGCTGCTGAAGGCCGCGGCTGACGCCGGCCTCAAGGTCAACTGGTACACCTATTATGCCGGCGGCGCCGGCGGACCGACCGCGATCAAGCAGACCGGCCTCGAGAACCAGGTGTTCCAGATCAGCGAAGGCGTTCCGAACTCCGGCAACAAGGCCGCGATGGACTTCGAGAAGGACTTCCGCGCCAAGACCGGCATTTCCGTGTGGTATCCGCGCGCGGTCAACGAGATGCGGATGTTCAAGGCGGCCGCCGAGAAGGCCAACTCGATCGACCCGGTGAAGGTCGCAGCCGCGCTCGAAGGCATGAAGTTCGACGTGTTCGACGGCGGCGAGGGCTTCATGCGCAAGGACGATCACCAGTTCTTCCAGCCGATCTACATCTCCTCGTTCGGCTCGCTGGCCGACAAGGCCAAGGAGCCGTACGACGAGGAGAACACCGGTTGGGGCTGGCACATCGTCTCCAAGATCGACACCGCGCAGACGATGCTTCCGACCACCTGCAACATGAAGCGGCCCTGATCGGCTCCTTCCGTCATTCCGGGGCGCCTTGAAGAGGCGAACCCGGAATGTCGAGGTTCCGGGTTCGCTCGCTAACGCGAGCGCCCCGGAATGACTGGTGATAAATTTCCTTCGACAGGTCTTTGATCACGTGAACCGTTCCAGTCTCAAACGGGTGCCCCGTGGCTGAACTCATCGTCATCTCGACGCTCAACGGCGTCCTGTTCGGCATGCTGCTGTTCCTGTTGTCCAGCGGGCTCACCGTCATCTTCAGCATGATGGGCGTGCTGAACTTCGCGCATGCCAGCTTCTACATGCTGGGCGCGTTCTTCGGTTATCAGCTCACCCGCTGGATCGGCTTCTGGCCGGCGCTGGTGATCGCGCCGCTGCTGGTCGGCGTGGTCGGCATGGGCGTCGAGCGCTACGGCCTGCGCAACACCCACAAGCACGGCCATGTCGCCGAACTGCTGCTGACCTTTGGTTTGGCTTTCGCGATCGAAGAGATCGTCTCGATGATCTGGGGCAAGAGCCCGGTCGACTACCGCGTTCCCGCAGTGCTCGACTTCCCCGCCTTCACCGTGTTCTCCACCAACTACCCCGCCTACAAGATCTTCATGCTGGTGGTCTCGGTCGTGATCTTCATCGCGCTCCTCGTCACCTTGAAGCGGACGCGCGTCGGCCTCATCGTGCAGGCCGCGCTGACCCATCCGAGCATGGTCGGCCATCTCGGCCACAATGTCGGCCGCGTCTTCATGCTGGTGTTCGGCGTCGGCAGCGCGCTTGCTGGCCTTGCCGGCGTCATCGCCGGCCCCTCGCTGGTGACGCAGTCCGACATGGCCGCGCTGCTCGGCCCGATCCTGTTCGTCGTCATCGTGTTCGGCGGCCTCGGCTCGCTGCCCGGCGCCTTCATCGCCTCGCTGCTGATCGGGCTGATCCAGACCTTTGCGGTCGCGCTCAATGGCTCGCTCGCCAGCGTATTCGGGCCGCTCGATCCGAGCCTCGGCCCCTCGCCGCTCACCGATATCTGGAACGTCACGATCGCGCAGATCGCGCCGATCCTGCCCTATCTGCTGCTGGTGCTGGTGCTGATCTTCCGCCCGATGGGCCTGTTGGGGACGCGCGAGTCATGACGAACGCTCCCACGCCCTCCCTCGCCGCGGCCAAGCAGGAGTCCGGCGGCGCCCTCGGCTTCTATGGCGTCTGGCTGCTCGCAGCCGTAGCGCTCGTCGTGCTGCCGCTGATCTTCTCCTCCGGCGGCTCGCTGACCTCGTTCAGCCTGATCGGCATCGCGATCATCTTCGCGCTGTCCTACAACATCCTGCTCGGCCAGACCGGGCTGTTGTCGTTCGGACACGCGGTGCAATACGGCCTCGGCGGCTTCCTTGCCGTCCACGTCATGAATGCGGTCGCGAGCCACAACTGGCCGATCCCGCTGCCGGTGATCCCGCTGGTCGGCGGCATCGGTGGCATGGCGTTCGCCCTTTTGGTCGGCTGGGTCATGACCAAGCGCGCCGGCACCGTGTTTGCGATGATCTCGCTCGGCATCGGCGAACTGGTCGCCTCGTCGTCGCTGATCCTGCGCAGCGTGTTCGGCGGCGAATCCGGCATCACCACCGACCGCACGTCGTTGATGCCGTTGTTCGGCTGGACCTTCGGGCCGCAGATCCAGGTCTACTACCTGATCGCGTTCTGGGTGCTGGTCTCGGCGATCGCGATGTACGCGCTGACCCGCACGCCCTTGGGCCGGATCTGCAACGCGGTGCGCGACAATCCGGAGCGCGTCGAGTTCATCGGCTACGATCCGCATGTGG
>NZ_JASGSR010000221.1:0-6324 GCF_040446015.1 Bradyrhizobium sp. INPA03-11B | reverse complement strand
AACGCTAACAGACAATGCGATTCAGTGGGGCAGGCGGACTTGCGCGGACGCAGAGAAATTAGATTGACATTAACGCCGTGCGGAGCACAACCCCGCCATGGGTGACGTTTCCAAATCCGATACGCCGCTGAAGGCGATATTCCAGGTGCGGCTGAACGGCGAGACGGTGACGCTCGCGACCGTCGGCCAGGCCTACCGCTTCATCAGCAATCTCAGCGCCGTCGAATGGATGGAGTTCCGCTCCCTGCATGACGACGCGCTGGTTGCGCTGGAACGCGCCGCGGGTAACGCCATGCTGACGGTGCAAGCGACCAACGCGTTGCGGACGTTGTTCGTCCGCGCAAAATTGCTTTGAAAAGAAATGGGCCGCCTTGGCCCTCCGAGGCGGCCCGAGAGTGCGGCCGAAGTGCATCGCGCGCCCGGCCGTCGCGTGTACCGCCGTTACCTTGTTTGCGGCCATAACGAAGACGGCCCTACGCAACCACCGCCGATTCGGCTGTAGCTGCCACGCCACAATCAGGGGCCGACGTCGTCGACGAGGCGGTCATACACAAGGGCAGAGCGCATGTTGATCGTTGCGATCCTCAGATAGCTGGGTTCGCGCATCGCGTTGTTGAACATCAAGATCGCCGTCTTCCAATAGCCGCGCTCGCGCTGATCGGCGTTCAGCGCCGACAGATAGTCCGCGGCATCGCCAACCGTCGCGAGGATTCGTCCGTCTTTCAGCGTGATCGGGAACGCGAGCGGCGACCGCTTCTCCAGCTCCAGCACGGAAGGCTCCCCCAAAGGTCATGCAGCGGCAAAGCACCCATAACAGAACAGACCTAGCTGCGCCGCTATATCAAAGCCTTAAGGGAGTGTCCGGCTCGGGCGGCTGAGGGTCAGAAGGAGTTCGCCAGCGCAATCTCCGCCCGGAGGGCATCGATGCGCCGTTCGGCTTCCTCTGACGTCAGGTCGCGCGCGTATTGGTTTGGCTGATAGGCCTCCTCGGCCAGGCTCCTCAACCGCAGCGCCTGGGCCCGCGACATCAGCCCGCCGAGCCGGTCTGCAACCCCGCCAAATTTCACCGCTGCCATGCTCATCGTCCACCTCGCTTGCCGGATCGTGACTTGACAATATGTTCTATTTTTGTTCTAACGGGCCATGGACAACAAGATCAATGAAATTCGTCGCAGGATCAGCACTTTGCGGGCTGAGATGACCTTGATCGAGGCGTCGATCCGGGACCAGGTGAACCGCGACCTGGATTGCAGCGAAGCGTCCTACCGGCTGATGGCGATGCGCGCCGAGGTCACCGAGTTGATCGGCCGATGGAAAGCCGCTGGTGGCGGCGAGCGCCTCCCGACCGTTCGCGAGCGGCTGAGCCGAAGCTATGCGGATCGCCCGATTGCAATCGCCAAGGCGGACAAGGCCAGAGCAGACAAGGCCAAGCCCAAACCGGGCCACAGTAACGCAAGGGCGTGATCCGGCCGCTCGGCTAAACCAGGGCCGACACGCCGCCTTGCGCCTAAATCGGGTTTCCGGGTCGGAACCTGAGCCGCAGGATCGGCATTTTCTTGTGGTGAGAGCCAACACCATAGCATCGCCCAGCGCCATGATCGCCGATCCGACCGCGCCACCGCGGGCATCGATGAATGACGATCGCAGCCCGCTGCTGACGCTGATCTCCTGCATCAGCTGCGTCAGAACGATGCGGCTCGAGAGCAGCTCTCCGGGCAGCGAGGGCAGGGACATTCTTCAGTACCGCTGCGAGCAATGCAGCCGCATCGAACGGGTGCAATTGGTGCGGCGAACCTGGCCGGCGGATCGCTAGCAACGTTTCGCAAAAAAGTTTCATTCGTCTTTGGAACTTTTGGTTCCATTCACCATTAAGCCACTCGGTTTGCGTCACAAATCGTGGTTTTGGCGTTTTCCCGCTTGAATAGATCCAAGGCAGTCATTCTTATGGTCACACTGGCTTTTCCGAGTCCCTGGATTCGTAGCCAGCGCGTAGGGGAAATTCCATGACCGATCTCGGTTCGTCGCCACGTCCCCGTACTGAAACACGCCGCGCCCAATCATCGAATGGAAGTCTCGATTCCTCGCACGATCTGCTGCAGTCGCTGCAGGCGATGCGCGGCGGCGACTTCTCAGTGCGGATGCGTGGCGATTATCTCGGCATCGACGGCAAGATCGCGGACGCCTTCAACGAAATCGCCGCCGCCAACGAGCGCATGGCGCAGCAACTGGCGCGCGTCGGGCAGGTCGTCGGCCGCGAGGGACAGACCCGTCAGCGCGTCAATTTCGGCCTCGCCAGCGGCGCGTGGGCCGACATGGAAAGTTCGGTCAACACGCTGATCGACGATCTGTTGTGGCCGACTCGCGAAGTCACCCGCGCGGTCGCAGCGGTCGCGCAGGGCGACCTGCTGCAGACCGTGCAGCTCGACGTCGAGGGCAGGCCGCTGCGCGGCGAATTCCTGCAGTCGGCGAACATCGTCAACACGATGATCAAGCAGCTCTCGGTGTTCACCTCGGAGGTCACGCGCGTGGCCCGCGAAGTCGGCACCGAAGGCAAGCTCGGTGGCCAGGCCCAGGTGCCGGAAGTGACCGGCGTCTGGAAGGACCTGACCGAGAGCGTCAACTCGATGGCCAACAACCTGACCGGCCAGGTCCGTAACATCGCCGAGGTGACGATCGCGGTCGCCAACGGCGACTTGTCGAAGAAGATCACGGTCGACGTGCGCGGCGAGATCCTGCAGCTGAAGGAGGCCATCAACACGATGGTCGATCAGCTGCGTTCGTTCGCATCGGAAGTGACGCGCGTGGCGCGCGAAGTCGGTACCGACGGCAAGCTCGGCGGCCAGGCGATCGTGCCCGGCGTTGCCGGCACCTGGAAGGACCTCACCGACTCCGTGAACGCGATGTGCGGCAACCTGACCGCCCAGGTCCGCAACATCGCCAACGTGACCACAGCCGTGGCGCGCGGCGACCTGTCGCGCAAGATCACGGTCGACGTCAGCGGCGAAATCCTCGAGCTGAAGGACACCATCAACACGATGGTGGACCAGCTCAACTCGTTTGCCTCGGAAGTGACGCGCGTGGCGCGCGAGGTCGGCACCGAAGGCAAGCTCGGCGGCCAGGCCCAGGTGCCGGGCGTCGCCGGCACCTGGAAGGACCTTACCGACAACGTCAACTTCATGGCGTCGAACCTGACCGCGCAGGTCCGCAACATCGCCGACGTCGCGACCGCGATCGCCGGCGGCGATCTGTCGAAGAAGATCACGGTGAATGTGTCGGGCGAGATCCTTCAGCTGAAGGAAACGCTCAATACGATGGTCGACCAGCTCAATGCCTTTGCGTCCGAAGTGACGCGCGTGGCGCGCGAGGTCGGCACCGAAGGCAAGCTCGGCGGCCAGGCCAACGTGCTCGGCGTCGCCGGCACCTGGAAGGATTTGACCGACAACGTCAACTTCATGGCCTCGAACCTGACCGCGCAGGTCCGCAACATCGCCGGCGTCACGACAGCGGTCGCCAATGGCGACCTGTCGAAGAAGATCACAGTGGACGTGCGCGGCGAAATCCTCGAGCTGAAGGACACTATCAACACGATGGTGGACCAGCTCAACGCCTTTGCCGGCGAAGTGACGCGCGTGGCGCGCGAGGTCGGCACCGAAGGCAAGCTCGGCGGTCAGGCTGAGGTGCGCGGCGTCGCCGGCACCTGGAAGGACCTGACCGACAGCGTCAACTCGATGGCCTCGAACCTGACGGCGCAGGTCCGCAACATTGCCGAGGTCGCGACCGCGGTCGCGAAGGGCGACCTGTCGAAGAAGATCACGGTGAACGTGTCGGGCGAAATCCTTCAGCTGAAG
Organism: Bradyrhizobium sp. INPA03-11B; assembly: GCF_040446015.1. Lineage (NCBI taxonomy): Bacteria > Pseudomonadati > Pseudomonadota > Alphaproteobacteria > Hyphomicrobiales > Nitrobacteraceae > Bradyrhizobium > Bradyrhizobium sp. INPA03-11B. The sequence goes on along the minus strand of NZ_JASGSR010000221.1, from coordinate 2,476 downwards.
GAAACGCTCAACACGATGGTCGACCAGCTCAACGCCTTCGCGGGCGAGGTGACCCGCGTGGCGCGCGAGGTCGGCACCGACGGCAAGCTCGGCGGCCAGGCCGAGGTGCCCGGCGTCGCCGGCACCTGGAAGGATTTGACCGACAGCGTCAACTCGATGGCCGGCAATCTGACGGCGCAGGTCCGCAACATCGCCGAAGTCGCAACCGCGATCGCCGGCGGCGACCTGTCGCGCAAGATCACGGTCGACGTGCGCGGCGAGATCCTTCAGCTGAAGGAAACGCTGAACACGATGGTCGACCAGCTCAACCGATTTGCGGGTGAGGTGACCCGCGTGGCGCGCGAGGTCGGCACCGACGGCAGCCTCGGCGGTCAGGCCAACGTGCCCGGCGTTGCCGGCACCTGGAAGGACCTGACCGACAACGTCAACTCGATGGCCGGCAACCTCACGGCACAGGTCCGCAACATCGCCGAGGTGACCACCGCCGTGGCGCGCGGCGACCTGTCGCGCAAGATCACGGTCGACGTGAAGGGCGAGATCCTCGAGCTGAAGAACACCATCAACACGATGGTCGACCAGCTCAACGGCTTTGCCGGCGAGGTGACGCGCGTGGCGCGCGAGGTCGGCACCGAAGGCAAGCTCGGCGGCCAGGCCGAAGTGCCCGGCGTCGCCGGCACCTGGAAGGACCTTACCGACAACGTCAACTTCATGGCGTCGAACCTGACCGCGCAGGTCCGCAACATCGCCGAGGTGGCGAGCGCGATCGCCGGCGGCGACCTGTCGAAGAAGATCACGGTGGACGTGCGCGGCGAGATCCTGCTGCTCAAGGACACCCTGAACACGATGGTCGAGCAGCTGCGCTCGTTCGCCGCCGAAGTGACGCGCGTGGCGCGTGAGGTCGGTACCGAGGGGCGGCTCGGCGGCCAGGCCGTGGTGCCCGGCGTCGGCGGCACCTGGAAGGACCTCACCGACAACGTCAACCTCTTGGCCGCGAACCTGACCACCCAGGTCCGCAACATCGCCGAAGTGACCACTGCCGTGGCGCGCGGCGACCTGTCGCGCAAGATCACGGTCGACGTGAAGGGCGAAATCCTCGAGCTGAAGAACACCATCAACACGATGGTCGACCAGCTCAACGCCTTCGCCGGCGAAGTGACGCGCGTCGCGCGCGAGGTCGGCACCGAAGGCAAGCTCGGCGGCCAGGCCGAGGTGCGCGGCGTTGCCGGCACCTGGAAGGACCTTACCGACACCGTCAACGTCATGGCGGCGAACCTGACCGAGCAGGTGCGCGGCATCGTCAAGGTGGTGACCGCGGTCGCCAACGGCGACCTGAAGCAGAATCTGACGGTGAAGTCGAAGGGCGAAGTGGCTGCGCTCGCCGACACCATCAACAACATGACCGAGACGCTTGCGACCTTCGCCGAACAGGTCACCAGCGTGGCGCGCGAAGTCGGCGTCGAGGGACGGCTCGGCGGTCAGGCCAACGTGCCCGGCACCGCCGGCACCTGGAAAGACCTCACCGGCAACGTCAACCTGCTGGCGGCCAATCTGACCTCCCAGGTGCGCGCGATCGCGGAAGTGGCGACCGCCGTGACCAAGGGCGACCTGACGCGCTCGATCCAGGTCGACGTCCGCGGCGAGGTCGCCGAGCTCAAGGACAACATCAACACGATGATCGGCAACCTCCGTCTCACCACGGAGCGTAACACCGAGCAGGACTGGCTGAAGACCAATCTGGCGCGCTTCACCAACATGCTGCAGGGCCAGCGCGATCTCGCGACCGTCGGCCGCCTGCTGCTGACCGAGCTCGCGCCGCTGATCAACGCGCATATGGGCGTGATCTACCAGGTCGACAATCCCGAGAATGCGCAGCTGCGGCTCCTGTCGGCCTATGCCAGCGACAGCAGCAATCCGCATCCGCAGATCGTGCAGTTCGGCGAGGGACTGATCGGCCAGTGCGCGCTCGACAAGCGCCAGCGCCTCGTCTCGGACATTCCCGGCGATGCGGTGCCGATCAATTCGGCCTTGATGCGGATCATGCCGAAGAACCTCGTCGTATTCCCGGTGCAATTCGAGAACCAGGTCAAGGCGGTGATCGAGCTGTCCTCGATCTCCTCGTTCACGACCTCGCAGATCACCTTCCTCGAACAGCTCACCGACAGCATCGGCATCGTGCTCAATAGTATCGAGGCAACGATGCAGACCGAGGCGCTGCTCAAGCAGTCGCAACAGCTCGCAGGCGAATTGCAGACCCAGCAGAAGGAATTGCAGCAGACCAACGATCAGCTCGAGCAGAAGGCTCAGCAGCTCGCCGAGCGCAATGTCGACGTCGAGCGCAAGAACCAGGAAATCGAGCAGGCGCGGCGCGCGCTGGAAGAGAAAGCGACCGAACTGTCGCTGACCTCGAAGTACAAATCCGAATTCCTCGCCAACATGTCGCACGAGTTGCGGACACCGCTGAACTCGATCCTGATCC
>NZ_JASGSR010000220.1:0-6509 GCF_040446015.1 Bradyrhizobium sp. INPA03-11B | reverse complement strand
AACCACGTGCTGACGTGGAACTATTACGGCCTCTGGCAGATCGAACAGGGCAACCGCGATGCCGCCCAGTATCATCTGAACCGGATCGCCGAAATCTGCGGCACGACTTGCGACGAATATCGCTCGCTGGCAGCGGCGCTCGAGAAGCCGCCGGGGACAAGTCTCGTCTATTGAACGCGCTGGTCGCCTGCATGGGCGAAAGCGACATGCAAGGATACATCGGGCCGGATGTCGTTCGCGCTCATCCGGGCTACGCGCGTGTCCGTTTTTGCGGGAATTTCGCCATTCCGATCCGCATGCGCGCCAACTAGTTTCCGCGCCGTGCGACCCAAGCGGATACGAGATCGATCATCATGACCTGGCGGCTTCTCGCGTGGAGCGGCATCGCCGTGGCCGCGCTGGTTCCAATAGTTGGCGGCATCTGGCTCTTCACCCTGCCCGCCGCATCGGCGTTCCGGGTTCAGCCGCCGATCACGCAGCAGGAACACGACGCCACGCTCGCGGCGCTCAAGCCGAAGCGCGCCCGCCCGCTGATCGCGATCATCGGCATCAACGACATGACCGAGACCACCGACTATCTGATGCCCTACGGCATCCTCAAGCGTGCCGATATCGCCGATGTCGTCACGCTTGCGACCGGGCCAGGTCCGGTCACGCTGTTCCCGGTGCTGAAGGTCGAGCCTGATGCCACGATTGCGGCATTCGATGCTGCGCACCCCGACGGCGCCGACTACGTCATCGTGCCGGCGATGAGCCGCGACGACGATCCGGCCGTCATGCAATGGATCCGGCGGCAGGCGGAGCAAGGCGCCGTGATCGTCAGCATCTGCGCCGGCGGCAAGGTCGTCGCCGCGACCGGTCTGCTCGACGGACGGCGCGCGACCACGCACTGGTTCTACCTGAAGAATTGGCGCGACAATCATCCAGCTATCCGCTACGTCGCCGACCGCCGCATCGTGGTCGACCGCGGCGTCGCGACGACGACCGGCATTTCGGCGTCGATGCCGATGTCGCTTACCTTGATCGAGGCGATCGCCGGCCGCGAGAAGGCCGAGGCCGTCGCCCGCGAGATCGGCCTGCCCGGCTGGGATGCGCGGCATGACAGCAACGCCTTCAAGTTCACCCGCCCCTTCGCTCTAACCGCGATCCGGAACACGCTGGCATTCTGGAACCGGGAGCAGCTTGGTCTTGCACTCGTCCCCGGTGTCGACGAGGTCTCGCTGGCGCTGGTGGCGGACAGCTGGTCGCGCACCTATCGCTCGCACGCAGCGACGTTCGCCGCGACCGCCGCTCCCGTGACGACCCGCAACGGCCTGCGCATCTATCCGCAAATCGTGGCGGCCGGCTGGCCCGCGGACCGCCTGTTGCCCGTGGTCAGCGCGACACCGCCTGCGCAGGCGCTCGACCAGGCGCTTGCCGGGATCGAGGCACGCTACGGCTCAGGCACGGCGGACTTTGTCGCCGTGCAGCTGGAATATCCGAGGGGCCACGCCGTGCGCTGAAAAGCGCCCCTCCATTCGCATTTGATAGTCTGCTATCCCCATTGTCATCTGTTTGTCATGAATAGTGCCGACACGTCAGCGCCAGCACAGTTCGGGGACACGCATGGACTATTTCAAACGCTTCAACTTCCTGTTCGCCGCGCCGGTTTTCGAGGCCGACGACCTCGAAGGCATCAGATTCAACCAGATCATCACCGAAATCGAGCGATCCGGCTTCGAGGTGGTCCGCGCCCGCAAGCTGGAAGATGCCGAAATCGCGGTGCAGACCGATGCCGCGATCGGCTGCATGGTGGTCGACTGGGGCAAGAAGGGGCTTGAGGGCAAGACCGCGGCGCTGATCAATTTGATGCGCCGGCGCGGCCTCGACTTCCCGATCATCCTGCTGATCCGCCGCAAGCGCTTCGAGGACCTCCCGGTCGAGGTGCTCGACTTCATCGACGGCTATGTGTTCCTGTCCGAGGAAACCCCGCCCTTCATCGCCAAGAACCTGATCTCCAGGCTGAAGCAATATGCCGAGAACCTGAAGACCCCGTTCTTCGGCGCGCTGGTCGACTATGCCGAGGAAGGCAACCAGCTCTGGACCTGCCCGGGCCACAATGGCGGCGTGTTCTACAGCCGCAGCCCGATCGGCCGGGTATTCGTCGAGCATCTCGGCGAAGCCGTGTTCCGCGACGACCTCGACAATTCCGTGCTCGACCTCGGCGACCTCCTCACCCATGAGGGGCCGGCGCTGCGGGCGCAGAAGGAAGCGGCGAAGATCTTCGGCGCGGAAAAAACCTATTTCGTGCTCAACGGCACCTCGACCTCGAACAAGGTCGCGCTGGGCTCGCTGGTCACCGACGGCGACCTCGTGCTGTTCGACCGCAACAACCACAAGGCCGCGCATCACGGCGCGCTTTTGATCGGCGGCGGCATCCCGGTCTATGTACCAACTGTGCGCAACGCCTGGGGCCTGATCGGCCCGATGCGCTGGGACCTGCTCGACGAAGGCACGCTGCGCGACCACATCCGCAAGCATCCGCTGGTCAAGGACGAGAACGCCTGGAAGAAGGAACGTCCGTTCCGCGTCGCCGTGGTCGAGCAGTGCACCTATGACGGCACCATCCACTCCGCCGAGATGATCCTGAAGCGGATCGGCCATCTCTGCGACTACATCCTGTTCGACGAGGCCTGGGCCGGCTTCATGAAATTCCACCCGATTTATGCCGGCCGCTTCGCGATGGGGCTCGCCAATCTCGGCCCCGAGGCACCCGGCATCATCGCCACCCAATCGACCCACAAGCAGCTCGCGAGCTTCTCGCAGGCTTCGCAGATCCACATCCGCGACCGCCACATCAAGGGCCAGAAGCGCCGGGTCGAGCACCGCCGCTTCAACGAAAGCTTCATGCAGCACGCCTCGACCTCGCCGTTCTATCCGATCTTCGCCTCACTCGATGTCGGCGCGCAGATGATGAAGGGCCGCTCCGGCGAAGTGCTGTGGGACGACACGATCCGGCTCGGTATCGAGCTGCGCAAGAAGATCCGCGCGGTGAAGCGCGAGTTCGAGGAGAAGGAGACGCGCCCCGAACGGCGCTGGTTCTTCGAGCCGTTCGTGCCCGACCGCATCATGATCCCGGACGTCGCGCGCGAGAACGGCGTGCACAACGTCGCCTGGGAGACGATCTCGACCGATCAGCTCGCGACCAATCCGTCCTACTGGCAGCTCAGCCCGGGCCAAACCTGGCACGGCTTCCCCGAGCTGACGGAAAGCTTTGCGATGACCGACCCGAACAAGCTCACACTGCTGACGCCGGGCTTCGATCACGCCACCGGTGCCTATGCCGATCACGGCATCCCCGCCCCCGTCGTGGCGCAATATCTGCGCGAGAACCAGATCGTCGCCGAGAAGAACGACCTCAACTCCCTGCTCTTCCTGCTGACGCCCGGCGTCGAGGCCAGCAAGGCCGGCACGCTGGTCTCCGGTCTCGTCGCCTTCAAGAAGCTGCACGACGACAACGCGCTGATCGAGGACGTCATCCCCGAATTCTTCCGCCGCCGCCCGCAACGCTACAGCGGGGTGCGGCTGCGCGACCTCTGCGGCGACATGCATCGCTTCTTCCGCGATGGCGGCGTCAGCACGCTGCAGGCCAGGCAATTCCTGCCCGAACATCTGCCCGAGATCGCGATGTCGCCGCGCCAGGCCGCGCAATACCTGATCCGCAACGACGTCGACTACCTGCCGATCGACCAGATCTTCGGCCGCGTCGCTGCGACGCCGTTCGTGGTCTACCCGCCCGGCATCGCAACCATCGTGCCGGGCGAGCGGTTGTCGGAACGCAGCAAGCCGATGATCGACTACCTCAAGATGTTCGAGGCGAGCTTCAACGCGTTCCCGGGCTTCGAGGTCGAGGTGCAGGGCATCTACAAGGAGATCGACGAATCCGGCCGCGTCCGCTTCTACACCTACGTGGTCGCCGAATAAGGGAACGGTCTACACGCAATGGAGAATGATCAGAAGATCACCGTCCGTCCGTCCCGTGACAGCGATGTCGATGCGATGCTGTCGATCTACCGCCACCACATCCGCCACGGCATCGAGGAGAGCGTGGACGATAGCGGCACGCCGGAGCCCGACGATCTGCGCGACCGCCGCAAGAACCTGCGCAGCACCCGCCTGCCGCACCTGGTCGCGGTGTGCGATGGCGAGGTGGTCGGCTACGCCTATGTGGTCCAGTTCCGCAAGCGCCCGGCGTATCGCTACACCGTGAAGCATTCGATCTATATTCACCACCGCTTCACCGGCAAGGGCGTCGGCGGCAAGCTGCTGCAGGAGCTGGTCGACACCTGCGCCGCGGCCGGCTTTCGCCAGATGATCGGCTACATCGACAGCGACAACGCCGCCTCGCTCGCGCTGCACGATCGCTTCGGCTTCGCTCGCGTCGGCCATTTGCCGGGTGTCGCCTATCGCTACGGCCGCTGGTCCGACACCGTGATGGTGCAGCGCTCGCTCGCCGCCGGCACCACCGCCCCGCCCCCGCCCGCGCCGCTGTCGCGACGGTGATGGGGATCACCCTCCCATGGAGGGGGAGGGTCGGATCGCGTTGAGCGAAGCGAAACACGAGCCGGGGTGGGTGACGGTCTCTCCGCATCCAACAGTGCCCGTGTTGAGAGATCACCCCACCTCGGTCCGCATTGCGCTTCGCTCCATGCGAACCGATCCTCCCCCTCCAGGGGAGGATGGGCGCGAATTTGTGGTGGGGTCTGCTTCAACTGTCAAACAACCAAGCATTCGGCGTCATCACCCGCGAAAGCGGGTGATCCAGTATTCCAGAGGCGGCTGTGCTTGAGCCGAGAGGCCGCGGCGTACTGGATCGCCCGGTCGAGCCGGGCGATGACAGGTGAGGATGGGATGGGTCTCGCTGCGCTCTACTTGCTGCAGGCTGAAGAACGGACAGCAGCAAGTTGCGGGAGGCCGCCTACTCCAGCGTGAAGCCGACGCGCAGCGTCACCTGGTAGTGCCGGACCTTGCCGTCCTCGATATGGCCCCGCGTCTGCACCACCTCGAACCATTTCATTTCCCGGATCGTCTTCGACGCGCGGGTGACGGCGTTCTCGATCGCCGCCTCGATGCTCTTGTCCGATGATCCGACCAGTTCGAGGATCTTGTAGACGTGGTCCTTGTCGTGAGTGGCAGGCATGTCGACCTCCTCTGTGGATGCGCGATCCGGACAGTTTGCGGTCCAATCCGGACAGTCTGTCGTCTGCTACCGGCTGCCGTCGAACCAATGCTGCGCGGCAGCACGCCGGACGAATTGATTCAACGTGTCGCGGCGCCTTTGGTGCCACCATGCATTTCGTGCCACCTTGCGCCTGCCCTTGTCCGCGCGGTCACCTATGGTAGCATGGTTTGATCAAGTATTCGGGAGCGATACGATGTCCACAACGTCCAGCTCACCCGCCACACCTCCTCACAGCCTCGGATCCGGGCTTGCCAACCTTCGCGCGAAGTGGGGCTGGATCACAGCCCTCGGCGTGATCTACCTGATCGCCGGCGTGCTCGCCTTCGGCAGCGTATTGTTCGCGACCGTCGTCAGCGTGCTGTTCGTCGGCGCCATGATGATCGTCGCGGGCGCAGCCGAGATCGTGAACGCGTTCCAGTTCAAGACGTGGGGCAAGTTCCTGTTCTGGCTGCTGCTCGGCGCGCTCTATGTCGTTGCGGGATTCATCACCTTCGAGAATCCGCTGCTCGCGGCGGCGACGCTGACGCTGTTCCTCGGCATCGCGCTGGTGGCCTCCGGCATCGTGCGGATCTTCCTCGCGTTCGGTATGAACTCGGCGGCGCCGTGGGGCATGGTCGCGATCTCCGGGCTGATCACGCTCATGCTCGGCGCCATGATCCTGGCGCACTGGCCGGTGTCGAGCCTCTACGTGCTCGGCATCTTCCTCAGCGTCGACCTGATCTGCGCCGGCGTCAGCTGGATCAGCATGGGCATGGCGTTGAAGCAGCGCACCTGAACGCGCAAGGCGCAGGCAAACCTGCCGGCGAAGGCTGAGCTTTCAGCGGAAGGCGCGCCCGTTCGCGTCTTCACGTTGTCGTGTCCGCACCGCAAAATTGCGGCTTCCCGCTCGAACCCACTTCCATCAGGCCCCGTCCAATTTTGCGAGCGGGCCATTCCGGTTTCGCCGAACCGAAGGATGGAATTTCCTATGTCGATGCGATCGAGATTGTCATCAGCAACGTTATTCACCGTCGCGACCACCACTACGCTCGCGGCAACTGCGGTGCTGGCCACGGCCGTCGCCACGACGGCGCTGACCACCACCGCAGCCCATGCATTTCAGCCGCGTGTCGTTCCACCCTGCAGTTTCTTCCTCTTCACGGAGGGATGCGGGCAGTCTGGTCCACAAACCGATCCAGGTCGCGCGCGCAACCGCGACATCTCGCCGACCTACATGAAACAGTCCGATCCGCGCTACAATCAGAGCCTGCTGAGCGCAGGCGGAGGTGGTGGCGGAGGAGGCGGTGGT
>NZ_JASGSR010000021.1:0-93530 GCF_040446015.1 Bradyrhizobium sp. INPA03-11B | reverse complement strand
CAGGCCAGATGGAATAACGACTTCCTTCTCTCTGTCCTCGCCCATATGCGATAGCCCTACCCGCAAGGGGGGAGGGAACCCTGCCGTCGGTGCGTCCCTTACTCTCCTCACGGCTAGCCCTTGCGCGACGGCATCCAGGCGGACAGCAGGTAGAAGCCGATCGCCACGATCAGGAGATAGCGGAAGCCGAGCAGGGTCGAGCACGACTCAGCGAGGCCGCCGATCACAGATCCCGCGATGTTCGATCCGAACGCCTGATCGGGATTGGCTTCGTCGCGGAACGAGCGCGCGAAGATCACGCCGGCGAAGAACATCGGGCCGAGCGCCAGCGCGCAGGGGATCACGTAGCGCCAGACGATGCCGCCGGCCAGGAACGTGTCCAGCGGCACCAGCACCGAGACCGCCAGCAACGCCAGCAGTCCGACATAATGGCGCACCAGCCGGGTGGACGGCACCTTGATCACGTAAAGATTGGCGGCGAGGATCAACAGCAGCGCGGTGAAGAACACCGCCGAGTTGACCAGCCAGGTGCTGCCGAACAGCAGCGCCATCTGAACGACCGCCTTGGTCTCGAGCAGCATGAAGGCGGCGCCGAGGAAGAACATCCGGTTGTTGGGCCGCCAGGCGCCCTTCGGCTTGAACAGGTAGACGAGGCCAAGCCCGAGCACGCCGAGCAGGATCATCGAGCGAACCGTGAGGTCGGGGATCAGCCGTCCGCTGACATAGAGGAACGGCCAGTCGTCGCTGGTCGATTGCTTGGCGCCTTCATTGTCGACCACCAGCTTTGCCGGCGCCAGCGGCACCCAGTCGCCGCGCTGGGGCGCAGTCTTGTCCTGCCTGTCTTGCGGCTTGTCGAAGCCGTCGACCGCCAGGTTCTCCGGCGGAAGGCTGTTCAGCCAGAACTTGCCGCGGTCGCGGAACGCGGTGGAGATGCGCGGATTGCAGCCCGCGATGATGGTGGTGAAGCCGACCGCCTCGGACGACGTCAGCGTCTCCTTGTAGGGCAGCGGCAGCACCAGCGGATCGCAGCCGAACACCTGCTTGGCCATCTCGGCGACACGCTGCACGATCCAGCCCTGGCGGTAGTAATTGTACATCACGAAGATGCCGTCCTGCTTCAACACGCGGCGGACATCCTGGAACGCCTGTTCGGTGAACAGATAGCTTTCGAGACGGATGTTGGCGTAGCCGCTGTGCAGGATCAGCGAGTCGACCAGCGCATACACCACGAGATCATATTTGCGGTCGGTGGTGCGCAGGAAATGCCGGCCGTCGTCGAGATGCGGCACCACCCGCGGATCCTGATAGGGCTTGTCGGGGTGGTTGTGGATGCCGATGTCCTGGATCGCGGGATCGATCTCGACCGCATCGACGCGCTCGACGCCCAAGCGCAATGCGTGCGCGAGGTCGTTGCCGGAGCCGGCGCCGATGATCATGACGTCCTTGAACGGCGCGCCGCCGCTGTGCTTCTGCAGCAAATGGATCAGCGAATAGGACGAGCCGCGTTCGCTGAACGGCATCATCTCCTGATGGCCGATGCTGTTGACGGTGATCTCGCCGCTCTTCTTGTTGAGATCGACGGCGTAATAGGGCGACCAGCGGATGTCATGGTTGCCGGTACGATCGGTGTAGAATCCGGTGAATCCCACCACGAAGATGATCGTCGCGAGGCGCAGGATCGACAGCGCCTTGTCCTGGTAGAGCAGGTAGACGATGCCGGCGCAGCTGATGCCGAACCAGACCACCGGCGGCGCCTGCGCGAACGACAGCAGCGAGAACCCCACGATGCCCGCAAGGCTGCCGCCGATATTGAGCGAATAGCCGGCGACACGGTTCGGGTAGGCGTCGAAGGCGCGGCCGAGCGTCTGGCCGAGGCCGACGAACATCAGCGCGATCAGCACGAAGAACAGCCCGGCGATCGCCTCGATCGGCACGACGAATTTGGCAAGATCCGGGTTGCGATACTCGGTGCCGAAAAACACCTCCTGCGGCGAGGCCTGATGGCCGACGTCGACCGCGAACTCGCCCCATTGGAAATACAGCACCATGATCGTGGCCACCGCCGCGAAGGTCACGAGCGCGAGCCCGGGAAACAGCGCAAGCCAGTTGGTGGTCCGCCGCGCGGCAAGGCAGCCGCAGGACATGCCGAGGAAGGCCGCCAGCAGCACGATGTTGGTGAAGAATTGCAGGAAGACGACCTTGGCCGAGAACCAGCGGATGCAGGCCAGTTCGAGGAACAGGATCAGGAATCCGACGAGGAAGAGATTGAAGCCGGCTTGTCGCTGATTGGGCCCTTCGGCCACGTTCGTCGCGGGCATGATCCCCATATCTCCTTAACTAAACAAGATCGCGCCCTTAACACCCGGCCGCCGCCCGCACCCTAGATGCAACCTGTTGAGCAAAGATTGACTTCAGCGGCCGCGCACGGGTGATGGTTGTCGCCGGCCGAGATCATGTCTGATGTCATGGTGTAGGAAGGGTTTCGCCGCGAGCACATCTTGGCCGAGCCTCGGCATCGATTGTCGATGTGAGGCTCGATCGGGATGGCGAAAGCAGACGTGAGGTGAGCACCCTCGGCGGCTCGCTCCCCCCTTGCGGCGGAGGGTGGGGAGAGGGGTGAGCCCCGGGCGAGATGGTCAACGGAAAGCTCAGCCTTCGTCGCGCAGATGGAGACAGTTCGTCGTGTGGCCACCCTCTCCCTAACCCTCCCCCGCAAGGGGGGAGGGAACCCTTCCGTTGGTGCGTCCCTTACATGAGTGCGCAACTGCGCGGGAGCGCCGGCGCCGCGCGCACGCTTCACGCCGCAGCTTCTCCGAACACCATCTGCCAGCCCTTGCGCGTATCCATGTATTCGCGCACCTGCTTGATGCGGCCTGCCTCGACCACGAACACGAAGCAATAGTCATTGTCGTAGGATCGGCCGCCCGGCAGCGTCGCGCGCATGCGCTCCTCGACGATCACGCTGTCGCCGTCGGCATGAACGGCGCGGAACGCGATGTCGATCTTGGTGAACAGGCGGTGCATCTCGGTCGAGATGAAGCGGGCGATCGCCTCCGCGCCGATCATGTGATCGGTGTGATCGAGCGCGACCGCGGTGGCGTTGCGGGCCGGTGCGATCCATTCGGCATCCGGCGCGAACGCGGCGGCAATCAGCTTGGCGTCGCGGGTCCTGAACGTCTGCCAGGCGTTGAGGACGATGTCCTTGTTGGTCGGGCTGGTCATTGCGATGTCTCCGGGTTTGATCGATCGGCTCGATCTAGGCCGGTGCGGCGCGACCTGCTGGCCGGAATCGGACCTCATCACCGCCGGCCCCTTTTCTCGATCGCGCGATGCGCTAGTGTCAGGTCATGCTCAGCTTCGAGGTCTGCAACGCGGCGCGGCTGCGGCGCGACGCGCGCTATGACGGCCGCTTCTTCACCGCGGTGAAGACCACGCGGATCTATTGCCGCCCGGTCTGTCCGGTGAAGCACCCGCTGCCGCGCAACGTCACCTACTACCCGACCGCAGCCGCGGCCGAGGCGGCGGGCTATCGGCCGTGCCTGCGCTGCCGTCCCGAAACCGCGGCGTTCTGCCCGGCGTGGAACGGCACGCGCTCCACGGTTGCGCGCGCGCTGAAGCTGATCGACGGCGGCGCGCTCGAGCGCGGCTCGGTTGCCGCGCTGGCCGACCGGCTCGGCATCACCTCGCGTCATCTCGGGCGGTTGTTCGAGCGCCATGTCGGCGCGAGCCCGCAGCAGGTCGCGACCACCCGCCGCGTCCAGCGCGCCAAGCGCCTGATCGACACCACAGACGATGCGATGACCGAGATCGCCTTCCGCGCCGGCTTCGGCAGCGTCCGCCGCTTCAATGCCGCGTTCGCCGAGCTCTACGGCCGCTCGCCGTCGAGCCTGCGCGCGTCGTCGCGCGGGCGGAGGTGAAGGGTCGAGCGCTGGGCGAGGTAGCTGCATCGCCAGCCGATGTGAGGTGGGCCCACGGGGCGGGCTCGCTTCCCCTTGCCGGGTCGGACGCGAGGCGCTCGAACGATTTCGGAATATTGGAAATGTACCGCTGAGTTGCCCGACGCGTCAAGTTGCCTTGCCGAACGTCGGCAGCCGGCAGCTCCTTTGCATGGGGTTGTTTTCGATATTTCGGCCGCGCGTGGCTGCGGCGGTCCCGCAAGGGGGAGGAGACCCCACTGCTTGTGCGTCCCTGATGCGCCAAGCTGTCTCGGTACGTTAGGTCAACCCCTCTGACCATCTTTACCCATTGCGGCGGCTCGCTATAATCGTCTAGAACGACGGCGCATAGCGCGTCCCGGCAACCAACCGTCAATGGTTTTGACCGAGGGTTTTTGCGCTCAACAGGGTCCGGCAATGCTGATTCGCGGCCAAATCGATGGGATTTCGGGGGAGGTGGCTGAGGCTACCGCCACGATCCCGGCTGCGACGCCCGCCCTCCTTATTGGCGGCCTGCTTCTTACCTGCCCCTGAGGGCCGGCTGGGCGTCTGCGCCTGGGCACTCAGGGGTTTGTACGAGATCATCGAACCCTGATATCGCCCAGGTAATTGCTCAAGGAGCAACATGACGGGCGCAAAGCTTAAAGGAATTTCTGACATGGCCACCGCGAACAAGTCCGAGAAGGACCGCGTCATCATTTTCGACACCACCTTGCGCGACGGCGAGCAGTGCCCCGGCGCCACCATGACCTTCGAGGAGAAGCTCGAGGTCGCCGAGCTGCTGGACGACATGGGCGTCGACGTCATCGAGGCCGGCTTCCCGATCACCTCGGAAGGCGACTTCCAGGCGGTCAGCGAGATCGCCCGCCGCTCCAAGAATTCGGTCATCGCGGGCCTGTCGCGCGCCCATCCGGCCGACATCGACCGCTGCGCCGAAGCGGTGAAGTTCGCGCGCCGCGGCCGCGTCCATACCGTGATCGCGACCTCGCCGCTGCATATGCGGGTGAAGTTGAACAAGACCCCCGAGGAGGTCATCGAGACCTCGGTCGCGATGGTCGCCCGCGCCCGCAACCAGATCGACGACGTCGAATGGTCGGCCGAGGACGGCACCCGCAGCGAGATGGACTATCTGTGCCGGATCGTGGAAGCCGTCATCAAGGCCGGCGCCACCACGGTGAACATCCCCGACACCGTCGGCTACACGGTGCCGGAGGAATATACCCACTTCATGCGGACCTTGATCGAGCGGGTGCCGAACTCCGACAAGGCGATCTTCTCGGTGCATTGCCACAACGACCTCGGCATGGCGGTCGCCAACTCGCTGGCCGGCATCGTCGGCGGCGCGCGCCAGGTCGAATGCACCGTCAACGGCATCGGCGAGCGCGCCGGCAATGCCGCGCTGGAAGAGATCGTGATGGCGATCAACGTGCGGAACGACAAGTTTCCGTACTGGAACAAGATCGACACCACGCAGCTGACCCGCGCCTCCAAGGTGGTGTCGGCGGCGACCTCGTTCCCGGTGCAGTACAACAAGGCGATCGTCGGCCGTAACGCGTTCGCCCATGAGAGCGGCATCCATCAGGACGGCGTGCTGAAGGACGCCTCGACCTACGAGATCATGCGGCCCGAGATGGTCGGCCTGAAGCAGTCCTCGCTGGTGCTGGGCAAGCATTCCGGCCGCCACGCCTTCATCCACAAGCTGGAGGAGATGGGCTACAAGCTCGGCGCCAACCAGCTGGAGGATGCCTTTACGCGGATGAAGGCGCTGGCCGACCGCAAGAAGGACATCTACGACGAGGACATCGAGGCGCTGGTCGACCAGGAGATGGCGGCCGCGCACGACCGCATCAAGCTGACCTCGCTGACCGTGATCGCCGGCACCCATGGCCCGCAGCGCGCGACCATGAAGCTCGACGTCGACGGCCAGATCAAGATCGAGGAAGCCGAGGGCAACGGCCCGGTCGACGCCGTGTTCAACTGCATCAAGCGCCTGGTGCCGCACGAGGCCAAGCTGGAGCTGTACCAGGTCCATGCGGTGACCGAGGGCACCGACGCGCAGGCCGAGGTCTCGGTGCGTCTGGCGCATGAGGGCCGCTCGATGACCGCGCGCGCCGCCGATCCGGACACGCTGGTCGCGTCCGCCAAGGCTTATCTCGGCGCGCTGAACAAGATCGTGATGAAGCGCCAGCGCGACGTCGTCCCGGGCAAGGCTGCGGGCTGAGGTTCGTTATTTACCCGTTTGGAAACGCGGCGCCCTGGGCGCCGCGTTTTTCATTGGCCAGGCGCGAACCGTCTGGCGCGCCGTCATCCTGAGTCGGCGTCAAGCGGCCGGCCTGATGTTCTGGTTGACCCGGAACAGATTGGCAGAGTCGTACTTGCGCTTCACCTCAGCAAGTCGCGCATAGTTCGATCCGTAAGTAGCCTTGAGACGGGCGTCGCCCTCATCGTCCATCATGAAATTCGGGTAAGCGCCGCCGAGGTCGAACGGGTGAACGGCCTCCCAATAGGCCTTGGTCCATCGGGTGATCGGCCCTGCCTTTTGCGGATTCGGATCGATTCCGGCGATCACCATCGACCAGGTCGCGTCGCGGCAATTCCACGCGGTCTCGCCGCTGCCGACGCGATGGACGGCGCCGTCGATCGGGTAGAGATGCATCAGCGACAATTCGCTCGGGGTCCTTGCGGCCTGCTCGAGATGGGCGTCGATCGCAGCGTCCGGCAACGTCTTGACGAAGTCGCCACGCCAATACCACTGCATGCCCTTGGGGTAGAGCCCGTCAAACATGCTCTGCAGGGCAGGATAGGGCATCGTCCCCATCCAGTTGAACCATGGCGTCGGCAGGGCATCCAGCAGCGGTGCCAGTGCTTTTCTGCCTCCGTCCTCGGCGCCGTCGTAGCAGCACATCAACAGGCAGATGCGCTTTCCCCAAAGCTCTTCCGGAAACGGCGGACCTGACGGGATCGTCTTGAGTCCGAGGAAGACGCTGAGCTCCTCCGGCGCGGTCGGCAGGAAGTCGCGATAATGCTGCATGATTGTGCGCGCGTGCTGCTGATCCCAGGCGATCGGCCCGGCGAACACTGCATTGACCGGATGGAGCTTGAACAGAAAGGACGTGACGATGCCGAAATTGCCCCCGCCGCCGCGCAGCGCCCAGAGCAGGTCGGCGTTCTCGTCCTTGCTGGCGACGGCAAAGCCGCCGTCGGCGAGCACCACGTCGGCTTCGAGCAGATTGTCGATCGTGAGGCCATGTTTGCGGGTGAGATAGCCATGGCCGCCGCTCAATGTCAGGCCAGCGATCCCGGTGGTCGAGATGATGCCGGCCGGTACCGCCAGACCGAACGCGTGGGTGGCATGGTCGACGTCGCCCTGGGTACATCCGGCGCCGACCCGCACTGTGCGGGCCGCCGGATCGACTCGCACGCCCTTCATCGCAGACAGGTCGATGACCAGTCCGTCATCCACGCTGCCGAGACCGGGTCCATTGTGACCGCCGCCGCGAATTGCGATGCGCAGGTCGTTCTCGCTGCCGAACTTCACCGCGGTGATGACGTCGGCGACATCGACACATCGTGCGATGAGCGATGGCCGCTTGTCGATCATGCCGTTAAAGAGTGCACGAGCTTCGTCGTAATCGGTTTCGCCGCGCGCGATGACCGCGCCGCGCAAATTTTCACGTAACTTGATTTTGGCTTCGTCACGCATGATCCTCTCCTGATCCAAAAAATCAGCAGGGCTGCCCGATGGGCGAACTGCGTCCGTGTCGGAATTCGGCCCTGTCAATTGCTGACTCTAATCGGGGCACCGACGGTCGTAGTGTACCAGATATTGGCGGCGTCTGTGTCGAGACAACAGCAGTCGATTGGAATAAATTCTGCGTTCGCAGGTCCTTATTGGAATATGTTCTCAACAATCCGGCCGCATCCGGATCGGTTTGGGATTTTTTGCGCGTCTGCCCGCGCTAGCCTGTCAGCGTCCCTCCCGCAAGGACGCCGCCCATGCCGCTTGCCTCCATCGACGTCGACCTCCGGCGCGCCGCGACGCCGGCGGAGACCGCGCTGACCCGCCGCGTCGACCTCACGACGCTCCGCCTGTTCGTCGCGGTCTGCGACGAGCAGAACCTCACCCGCGCCGCACAGCGCGAGGGGATCGCGGCCTCGGCGGTGTCGAAGCGGATGAACGATTTCGAGCTGGCGTTCGGCGTCACGCTGTTCAAGCGGCTCGCCAAGGGCATGGCGCTGACGCCGGCCGGCGAGGCGCTGCTGCATCACGCCCGGGTGACGCTACTCAATGTCGAGAAGATCGCGGTCGAGCTGTCGGAATATTCGCAAGGCGTGCGCGGTCATGTCCGCATGCTCGCCAACCTCTCGGCGATCGTGCAGTATTTGCCCGAAGACCTCTCCGCCTTCTTCGCGGCGCACGAGCTGCTCCGCGTCGATCTGCAGGAGCGGCCGAGCGGGCAGGTGGTGCGCGGCATCGAGGAGGGGGCGGCCGAGATCGGCATCTGCGCGGCCGAGGCCGACAGCCGCGCGCTCGAAGCCTTCCACTACCGCTACGATAATCTGGTGGTCGTGATGCGGCCGGACCATCCGCTGGCCGGCCGCGACAAGCTGCTGTTCACCGAGACGCTCGATTTCGACCACATCGGCCTGCACACCGCGAGCTCGATCTATCTGCGTTCGCAATATGCGGCGACGCAAGCCGGCAAGACGATGCGACTGCGCATCAACGTGCCCGGCTTCGATGCGGTCTGCCGCATGGTGCAGGCCAATATGGGGCTCGGCCTGATCCCCGACCGCGCCTTCGCGGTCGTCGGCGCCGGCATGGGGCTGCGTGCGATCCCGTTGCGTGACGATTGGGGGCGGCGCGAGCTGAAGATCGTGGTCCGCGATGCCGCGCATCTGTCCGCAACCGGCCGCCTGATGCTGGACTATCTGCGCGCGGTCGAAACGGACCGGGTTGAGCGGGTTGGCGGACGCGTCGGCTAAAGCATGGTCCGCAAAAATGTGAAGCGGTTTCTTTCGTGACAAACGCGAAACGTTTGCGCCGAGATTATCTCAAACCACAAGCCACGGCGCGCTGCGAGATTTCCGGGAACGTGAACATGACCGCGGCGATCTGTCACAAGGGTGTCGCGATCGGCCCCGTAAGACGAGCCCATTCCAATTTTCGAAAATGGGGGGCTTATGTTCAAATCAATCGCCACATCACAAACCACTCGCCGCGCCATTGTCCGGCGCCTGATCGCCGGGACGGCGCTCTCTCCGGTACTGTTTGCAATCCATCCGGCATTATCGCAGACCGTCGGCAATCCGCATGAATTGCTCGTCAGCACCGCGGTCTACGCGGGCAAGACGTCAACCGTCGTCGTCGGCCAGACGCTGCCGACCGGCGCCGTGGCGGTTGCCGACGGTAGCTATCCGGGCGTGTTCAACAACGTGTCCGTTGATTCGAACTTCGGCGTGACCGCCTCAGTCGTGATCAAGAAGTTTCATCTGGAAGGCCATCGGCTTCGCGAAATCCGCGCACTGACCGTTCCGGCGGACGTGGCGGTGACGAGCTTCAGCTCGAAGTCGGAATTGTCGCTGCATTTGTCGCCCGACGGCAAGGCCGTGACGTTCATGGGCTACGACGCTGCGGTGAACGCGCTCGACGTTTCCAACTCCAATTCGCCGAACCATGTCGATCCCACCAATCCGGATACCGGCGTGCATGCGCGCGTGGTGGCGGAGCTGGATTTCGACGGCTCGCTGCACCGGACCAAGGTCAACATTTATAGCGGCGACAACGGCCGCGGTGCGATCCGCGCCAACAAGGTCAATGGCACCCAGGCTGATCAGTATTTCACGGTCGGCAATGCCGGCAACGGCAGTGGCATCCCGCCGGTGCTTGTCGTCAATGACACCGGCGTGCAGCTCTCGACCCCCGGGGTCGATGGTTCAGACACCGTGGTTGGCGTGCAGCAGGGAACGCCCGGCAGCAAGAGCGGATTCCAGCTCGGCTTCTCAGTTGCCCAGCTCGGCTTTGCTGTCGACAAGTCCGGCAAGGACGACAATTTTCGCGGCATCGCGATTTCTAACAACACGCTCTACGTGACCAAGGGCAGCGGCAGCAACGGCATCAACACGATCTATCAGGTTGGCCAGCCGGGCGTTCTGCCGACCCGCGATACCGCCGCCTCGACGACGTTCAGCATTCTTCCGGGCTTCCCGAACAATCCGTCGGCGAATTCGGGCGCGACCGGCTTCTATCCGTTCGGCATCTGGTTTGCCAATGCAACGACGCTTTACGTCGCTCAAGAAGGCGACGGCAAGCTGGCGGATGCGGCGGCATCGACGACGGCCGGCCTCCAGAAATGGGTCTATGCCAATGGCACCTGGACCCTTGCCTACACGCTGCAAAAGGGCCTCAACCTCGGCACCTCCTATCACGTCAACGGCTATCCGACCGATCCGGCAACCGGTGGCCTGCGCAACATCACCGGCCGCGTCCACCGCGACGGCACCGCGACGATCTTCGCCGTGACGTCGACCGTGGGCACCTCGGTTGAGCCGGGCGCCGATCCGAATCAGGTGGTCGCCATCACGGACAAGGTCGCGGCGACGCAGCTGCCTGCGAATGAAGCGTTTGACGTTGTTGTGCCGCCCGCGTTCGGAACGGTCTACCGCGGCGTGTCGTTCGCTCCGGTCAATTGCGATGGCGATCATGGTCAGATGAAGGATCATGGTCGCGGCCACGACGGCGACGACAACGCCCAGGGCGACGACGCCTGCAGTCCGACCAGGATCGCCGCGGGGCATTGATTGCCGGCAATCAGCGGAGCCTCTGCTGGCTGCTTCCAGTCAGGCTTCGCTGGACTCGGCTCGACGCGATCGGCTGTAGCCGGTCGCGTCTGCGAGCTCAAATGCAGGCGGGCGCCTCAGCCGCCGTCAAGCGCGGCGAGGCGGTCGGCTTCTGCGATGTCTTCGATGGTATTCGCATTGAAGAACGGATCGAGCGGCTCGGTCGGCCATTCGACCGTGGCCAGCGGATAGCGCGCGGTCCAGCGATCGATCTTGCGCACATCCTCCTCGACCAGCGCATGGCGCAATTCGCCGCGCAGGCGCACGCTCCAGAGGCCGATGACCGGATGCGTCTGCCCGCCGGATGAGGCAACCGCGAGCTCGGCATTCTCGGCTACCCGCGCCTGCTCCAGGCGCGCGACGAGATCGCGGGGTAGAAACGGACAGTCACCTGCCGCGCTCAGCACCCATTTTGCGTCCGGCCGGTTGGCCGCGGTCCAGTCGAGCGCGGCCAGGATGCCGGCAAGGGGACCGGGAAAATCGGCGACGTCGTCGGCGACGACGGGAAGGCCGAACGCGGCGAAGCGCGCGGGATCGCCGTTGGCGTTGATGATCAGCCCGCCGCATTGCGGCGCGAGGCGGTCGATCACCCGTTGCAGGATGGTGCGGCCCGCGATCGTGCGCATCGGCTTGTCGCCGCCGCCCATCCGCCGCGCAAGCCCGCCGGCCAGCAGCACGCCGGGAATGTCAGTCCCGGGGATATCAGTCATGGTCGGTCTCGCCCTTGCGCTTATGACGCATCGATTCCTCTTCGACATAGTCGAGGTTCTGGTCGTAGACGATCCGATCCTGGCCCGACAGCGCGATGAAGCGTTTGCCGCGGGCGCGCCCGATCAGCGTCAATCCGACCTGCCGCGCCAGGTCGACGCCCCATGCGGTGAAGCCGGAGCGGGAGACCAGGATCGGAATGCCCATCCGCACGGTCTTGATCACCATCTCGGAGGTCAGCCGTCCGGTGGTGTAGAGGATCTTGTCGGCCGGATCGACATTGTGGCGATAGATCCAGCCCGCGATCTTGTCGACGGCGTTGTGGCGGCCGACATCCTCGGTGTAGCAGACCGGCGTCGCTTCCTTGCACAGCACGCAGCCGTGAATGGCGCCTGCTTCCAGGTAGAGCGACGGCATCGTGTTGATGGTGTGCGTCATCTGGTAGAGCCAGGAGGTGCGCAGTTCGGCCTTCGGCAGCGCGACCTTCTCGACGGCCTCGAGCAGGTCGCCGAACGCCGTTCCCTGGGCGCAGCCCGAGGTCTGCGTCCGCTTCTTCAGCTTCGCCTCGAAATTGGTGTGGTGCGCGGTGCGCACCACGACGACCTCGAGATCGTCGTCATATTCGACCTCGGTGACGACGTCGTCGTATTTGAGCATGTTCTGGTTGAGCAGGTAACCGAGCGCGAGGTATTCGGGATAGTCGTTGATCGTCATCATCGTGACGATCTCCTGCGCGTTGAGGTACAGTGTCAACGGCCGCTCGACCGGCACCTTGATCTCGGTCCGCGCGCCGGTCTGGTCGACGCCGACCACGCGCTCCGTCAGCCGCGGATCGTCCGGGTCTGGAACAATGATGGGAGCGGTGGTTTTCGCGGTCACAGGTCGCAGTCCCGATGGGTTCACATGGCAATGGAGCTGGGGATATAAGCACGATCGGAGATGGACTGGCCACTCTCCGCCGCTTCGCCGGAACTGCCACGGATGGTCCGGCTTTGGAGATAACGCCGCAGTTCGCGATCCGGGTCGAACACATCTTGTCGATGGCCCAGCACTGAGAGAGACAATGGCGCAGCTTTCGGACGACTGCTTCGCATTCGGCGGGCCGATGATGTCGGTCGACGAGGCCGTCGCGATCATCGCCGCGCGCGTCAAGCCGGTCGGCGAGACCGAGGCCGTTGCGCTGGTGGACGCCGACGGACGCATCCTGGCCGGCGACGTGGTCGCGCCCCTGCCGCTGCCGCCCTTCATGAATTCCGCCGTCGACGGCTACGCGGTGTCGGCTACGGACCTGCCGGCAAGCGCCGAGCGCGCGTTGCCCGTCGCCGGACGCGTGCAGGCGGGGGCGCCGGCACAGCCTGCGCGGCCCGGCCAGGCGGTGCGGATCTTCACCGGCGCGCCGATGCCCGGCGGTACCGACACCGTGTTCATGCAGGAGGACGTGCGGATCGACGATGCGGGCAACGTGATCCTGCCGCCCGGCCTGAAGGCCGGCGCCAATGTGCGGCCGGCCGGCGAGGACATCGCACGCGGCCATGTCGCGCTGGCATCGGGCCGGCGCCTGCGCCCGCAGGACATCGCTGTCGCCGCGGCCTTCGGGCTCACGACGCTCGACGTGGTGCGGCGGCTTCGCGTCGGGGTGTTCTCGACCGGCGACGAGCTGGCCGCGCCGGGGAGCACGCGTGACGAAGCGCAACTGTTCGATTCCAACCGCTTCATGCTGATGGCGATGTTGCGCAGGCTCGGCTGCGAGGTCGGCGATCTCGGAATCCTGCGCGACGAACGCGCCGGGCTCGCCGCCGCGCTCAAGCAGGTCGCACGCAGCTTTGACCTGATCCTGACCACCGGCGGCGTTTCGACCGGCGAAGAGGACCACGTCAAAGCCGGCATCGAGCAGGCCGGCTCGCTGGTGCTGTGGCGGATGGCGATCAAGCCGGGCCGTCCGGTGGCGATGGGAATCATCGACGGCACGCCGTTGATCGGCTTGCCCGGCAATCCCGTGGCGAGCTTCGTCACCTTCGTTCATGTGGTGCGGCCGACCGTGCTGGCGCTCTCGGGCGCCGTGCCGTCTCCGCTGCTGCCGATGCCGGTGCGGGCGGCCTTCAGCTACAAGAAGAAGAGCGGCCGGCGCGAATATGTCCGCGCCTCGCTGCGGCGGGCGGCGGACGGTGCGCTGGAGGCGACCAAGTTTCCCCGCGAAGGGGCCGGCCTGCTGTCGTCGCTGGTCGAGACGGATGGACTGATCGAACTCGGCGAGTCCATCGTGCGGGTCGAACCGGGCGATGCTGTCGGCTTTCTCGGCTACGCCGATCTGCTTTAGGCACCCAATCTGATCCGCGAGAACCGCGACACGGACGACGATAGGATCGTCGCACGATACGATAATCAGATCGCCCGATAAGCAAACATTAACAACGGCCTACGCGGCAACCCGACGCTGCTAGAGGCGTTCTAAATCTGCTTGCCTGTGGCATGCCAGTGAATAGAGTTGGATTGAACCCGCGCAATTCGTGCGAAGCGCGGTTCCAGAACGAGGTTTCAAGGCGAGGATTCATGAGCCAAGGCGACGTTCACAAGGTCCGCGCGTTCGAGCATCCCGGACAGGGCAGGAAGCGGGCGAAAGCCACGCCGAAGGGACGCCAGGTCGACCCCGTGGCCGCGCACGAGATCGAGGCGCTGCTCGCCGACCGGCCGCGGCGGCGCGACCTCTTGATCGAGTACCTCCATCTGATCCAGGACAAGTACCATCAGATCTCGGCAGCGCATCTTGCGGCACTCGCCGACGAGATGAAGCTGTCCTTCGCCGAAGTGTTCGAGACCGCCACCTTCTACGCGCATTTCGACATCGTGAAGGAGGGCGAGCCTGATATCGCGCCGCTCACCGTGCGGGTGTGCGATTCGCTGACCTGCGCGATGCTCGGCGGCGAGAAGCTTTTGAAGGACCTTCAGGACCGCGCCGGTCCCGGCATCCGCGTGGTGCGGGCGCCGTGCGTCGGCCGCTGCGACACCGCACCCGCCGCCGAGGTCGGCCACAACTTCGTCGATCATGCCACCGTCACCAATGTGCTCGCGGCGGCGAAGAGCGGTGACACCCACGCGCATCTCCCGCCTTACGTCGAATACGACGCCTATGTCGCCGGCGGCGGCTACAAGCTGTTGACACGGCTGCGCTCGGGCGAGGTGCCACGCGAAGACCTGCTGAAGGCGCTCGACGATGCCTCACTGCGCGGCCTCGGCGGCGCCGGTTTCCCGACCGGCCGCAAATGGCGCGCGGTGCTCGGCGAGCCCGGTCCGCGGCTGATGGCTGTCAACGGCGACGAGGGCGAGCCCGGCACGTTCAAGGACCGATACTATATCGAGACCGATCCGCATCGCTTCCTCGAAGGCATGCTGATCGGCGCGCACGTGGTCGAGGCGCCCGAAATCTATATCTATATCCGCGACGAATACCCGGCCTGCCGCGAGATCCTCGCCCGCGAGATTGCGAAGCTGCCGCCGGGCGGTCCTGTGCTGCACATGCGGCGCGGCGCCGGCGCCTATATTTGCGGTGAGGAATCCTCGCTGCTCGAATCGCTCGAGGGCAAGCGCGGCCTGCCGCGGCACAAGCCGCCATATCCGTTCCAGGTCGGGCTGTTCGGCCTGCCGACGCTGATCAACAACATCGAAACGTTGTGGTGGGTGCGCGACATCGTCGAGAAGGGCGCCGACTGGTGGAAGAGCCACGGCCGCAACGAACGCCACGGCCTGCGCAGCTTCTCGGTGTCGGGCCGCGTCAAGAATCCCGGCGTCAAGCTCGCGCCGGCCGGCATCACCTTGCGTGAACTGATCGATGAGTTCTGCGGAGGTATGGCTGACGGCCATACCTTGCAGGCCTATCTGCCGGGCGGCGCCTCTGGCGGCATCCTGCCGGCCACGATGGACGACATCCCGCTCGATTTCGGCACGCTGGAGAAATACGGCTGCTTCATCGGCTCCGCCGCCGTGGTCGTGCTCTCGCAGGCCGATGACGTCAGGGAGGCCGCGCTGAACCTGATGAAGTTCTTCGAGGACGAGAGCTGCGGGCAATGCACGCCCTGCCGCGCCGGAACCGAGAAGGCGGCACTCCTGATGCAGCAGCCGGTCTGGAACAAGGAACTGCTCGACCAATTGAGCCAGGCGATGCGCGATGCGTCGATCTGCGGCCTCGGTCAGGCGGCCTCCAATCCGCTGACGTCAGTGATCAAATATTTTCCGGACGGCTTTCGTCCGCAGCAAGCCGCCGAATAGGCGGGCCGGGCAGGACGAATTTCGACGAGGATTCGAATGAGCAACCATCAGAACTCCGGCCAGATCATTCAGTTCGAGCTCGACGGCCACCAGGTCGAGGCGCGGGCCGGCGAAACCATCTGGCAGGTCGCCAAGCGGCAGGGCACCGAGATCCCGCATCTCTGCTATTCGCCCGCGCCGGACTATCGGCCGGACGGCAATTGCCGCGCCTGCATGGTCGAGATCGAAGGCGAGCGCGTGCTGGCAGCGTCCTGCAAGCGGACGCCGACGGTCGGCATGAAGGTGAAGTCGGCCAGCCAGCGCGCCGTCGCGGCGCAGAAGATGGTGATGGAGCTGCTCGTCGCCGACCAGCCCGCGCGCGAGACCTCGCACGATCCGGACTCGAAATTCTGGCATTGGGCCGAGAAGACCGGCGTGACTGAAAGCCGCTTCCCGGCGGCCGAGCGTTGGCACGCCGACACCAGCCACCCGGCGATGCGCGTCAATCTCGACGCCTGCATCCAGTGCGGCCTGTGCGTGCGGGCGTGCCGCGAGGTGCAGGTCAACGACGTGATCGGCATGGCTTATCGCAATCACGACTCGAAAATCGTGTTCGACTTCGACGATCCGATGGGTGAATCGACGTGCGTCGCGTGCGGCGAATGCGTGCAGGCGTGCCCGACCGGCGCGCTGATGCCGGCCGTGATGCTCGACGACAAGCAGACCCGCGTCACCTGGCCTGACCGGAAGGTGGATTCGCTCTGCCCGTATTGCGGCGTCGGCTGCCAGGTCACCTACGAGGTCAAGGACGAGAAGGTGATCTACGCGGAAGGCCGCGATGGTCCCGCCAATCACAACCGGCTCTGCGTCAAGGGCCGCTTCGGTTTCGACTACATCCATCACCCCAATCGCCTGACCAAGCCGCTGGTGCGGCTGCCCGGCGTCAAGAAGGACGCCAACGACCAGGTCGATCCGGCCAATCCCTACACCCATTTCCGCGAAGCGACGTGGGAGGAGGCGCTCGATCTCGCCGCGAAGGGCTTGACGAAAATCCGCGACGAGAAGGGCGCCAAGGCACTCGCCGGCTTCGGCTCGGCCAAGGGCTCGAACGAGGAAGCCTATCTGTTCCAGAAGCTGGTGCGCACCGGCTTCGGCTCCAACAATGTCGATCACTGCACGCGGCTGTGTCACGCCTCGTCGGTGGCGGCCTTGTTCGAGGGACTGAGCTCCGGCGCGGTGTCGGCGCCGTTCGCGGCGGCGGCCGACGCCGAGGTGATCTGGGTGATCGGCGCCAATCCGACCGTGAACCATCCGGTCGCCGCGACCTACATCAAGAACGCCGCCAAGCGCGGCGCCAAGCTCTACGTGATGGACCCGCGCCGGCAGACCCTGTCGCGCCATGCCACGCAGCACCTCGCCTTCAAGCCCGGCAGCGACGTCGCGATGCTGAACGCGATGATCCACACCATCATCACCGAAGGCCTGACCGACGAGCAGTATATCGCCGGCTATACCGAAGGCTATGACGAGCTGAAGGCGAAGATCCAGGAGTTCACGCCGGAGCGCATGTCGGCAATCTGCGGCATTCCCGCCGAGACGCTGCGCGAGGTCGCGCGCGCCTACGCCAGCGCCAAGTCGTCGATCATCTTCTGGGGCATGGGCATTAGCCAGCACGTTCACGGCACCGACAATGCGCGCTGCCTGATCGCGCTGGCGCTGATCACCGGCCAGGTCGGCCGCCCCGGCACCGGGCTGCATCCGCTGCGCGGGCAGAACAACGTGCAGGGCGCCTCCGACGCCGGCCTGATCCCGATGTTCCTCCCCGACTATCAGCCGGTCGGCCGCGACGACATGCGCGGCGCCTTCGAGAAGCTGTGGGGGCAGGAGCTCGATCCGGTGCGCGGGCTGACCGTGGTCGAGATCATGAACGCGATTCACGCCGGCGAGATCCACGGCATGTATGTCGAGGGCGAAAATCCCGCGATGTCCGATCCGGACTTGCAGCACGCGCGCGAGGCGCTGGCCAAGCTCGATCACCTCGTCGTGCAGGACCTGTTCGTCACCGAGACCGCGTTCCACGCCGACGTCATCCTGCCGGCCTCGGCGTTCGCCGAAAAGTCCGGCTCGTTCACCAACACCGATCGCCGCGTGCAGTTGGCGCGCGAGGTGATCAAGCCGCCGGGCGACGCAAGGCAGGATCTCTGGATCATCCAGGAGATCGGCAAGCGGATGGGATTGCCGTGGAATTATTCCGGGCCGGGCGAGGTCTTCACCGAGATGGCCGAGCTGATGCCGTCGCTGAAGAACATCACCTGGGAGCGCTTGGTTCGCGAGGGCGCGGTGACCTATCCGGTCGACGATCCCGACAAGCCGGGCAACGAGATCATCTTCACGACAGGTTTCCCGACCGAGAGCGGCCGCGGCAAGATCGTGCCGGCAAAGGTGATCCCGCCGGACGAACTGCCCGACGACGAATATCCGATGGTGCTGTCGACCGGCCGCGTGCTCGAACACTGGCACACCGGCTCGATGACGCGTCGTGCGCAGGTGCTCGACCAGATCGAGCCCGAAGCGGTCGCGTTCATGACGCCGAAGGACATGCGCAAGAAGGGGCTCGTGCCCGGCGACTTCATCCGGCTCGAGACCCGCCGCGGCGCCGTCGAGGTCAAGGTGCGCGCCGACCGCGACGTGCCCGAGAACATGGTCTTCATGCCGTTCTGCTATGCTGAGGCCGCCGCCAACCTGCTGACCAATCCGGCGCTCGATCCGTTCGGCAAGATTCCGGAGTTCAAGTTCTGCGCGGTCCGCGCCGAGAAGATCGATATCCGGACGGCGGCGGAATAGCGGTCCGGCACGCAATATGAATACGCTCGACCCGTCTTGGTCGGCCAAAACTGCGGGAGGTCAGCATGCGAACGATCATCGTGGGAGCACTTTGCGCCATCGCAATGGTCGCGAGCGCACAGGCTGCGGTGAAGGAAGAGCCGGTCACCTATACCGACGGCGAGGCCACGATGAAGGGCTTCGTGGTCTATGACGACGCCACCCAGGCCAAGCGGCCCGGCATCGTCATGGTGCACGAATGGTGGGGCATCACCCCGCATATGCATAATGAGGCGCGGAAGTTCGCGGAGCAGGGCTATGTCGCCTTCATCGCGGATATGTACGGCGACGGCAAGACCGCCGACAACCCGAAGGACGCCGGCGCGCTCTCGGGGGCGGTGATGAAGCACGCGAAGGTGATGGAGCAGCGCTTCAATGCCGCGCGCGAGCAACTCGCCAAGCAGCCTCCCGTCAATCCGCAACGGATCGGCGCCGCCGGTTACTGCTTCGGCGGCGCGGTGGTGCTGAACATGGCGCGCACCGGCGCCGATCTCGCCGCCGTTGCGGTCTTTCACGCATTACTTGGTCCCAACACGCCTGCACCGGCGCCGGGGACCGTCAAGGCGAAGATCCTCATCCTGAACGGCGCGGACGACCCGTTCGTGAAGCGCGAGCAGTACGATGCGCTGAAGAAGGATTTCGACGCGGCGAAGGCCGATTACCGGATCATCGAGTATCCCGGCGCCGTGCACGCGTTCACGAACCCCGAATCCACCGAGCTCGGCAAGAAGTTCAACCTGCCGCTCCGATACGACGCCAAGGCCGATCAGGAATCCAAGGCCGAGGCAGCCAAGCTGTTCGCCGCGAATCTGCAGAAATAAGCGGACGGGCCGCTCGCATGATCAAGGTCATCATTTCGGGCGGCTTCGCTGCGGTCTACCGCGAGGTGCTGCCTGAATTCGAGCGCAGCACCGGCATCAAGGTGGAAACCGGATCCGGAGCGTCGGAGGGCACCGGTCCGAAAACCATCAGGCATCAGCTTGCGCACGGCGCCAAAGCGGACGTGGTGATCCTGTCGCGCGAGGGACTTCGAGGGTTGAACGAAGACGGCCGGATTCGTGCGGGATCCGAATCGGGCCTGGCGACAGCGCCTCTCGCCGCCGCGGTTCGGGCCGGCTCGCCCAAGCCCGACATCGGCAACGCAGCCGCGCTCAGGAAAGCCTTGATCGACGCAGGGCAGGTGGTGGCGCCAAGCAGCACCAGCGGACAGTTTTTTCGCGACAAGGTCTTCCCGAAGCTGAACCTGCCGGACACGGTGACGCTCACCCTCGAGGCGCGCGGCACCGAGGCGGCCGCAGCGCTGCGAGCGGGCAAGGCGAATCTCTCGATCGGGCCGACCAGCGAGCTGGTGCAGGAGACCGGCATCGACGTCGTGGGTCTGCTGCCCCCGGATCTTCAGCTTGTCCAGACTTTCACGGCCGCTGTCGTCAGCGACTCCGCCGCGCCCGAAGCAGCCAGGCGCCTGATCGATTTCCTTTCCTCGGATACCGCTCTTTTGCTGGCGGCCATCAAGCGGGCCGGCATGGAGCGGCCTCGCGGATAAATTGCCGTCGCAAACGTGGCCGCGACCTCGTCGACATATCGCGGCAGGGCGCGTCGTGACGACGGCGCTGCGGCTCAGCGATCGCTGGGTGCGACGTTAAGCGGCGCACCCCCGGTCGAAATCGGACCTGATGGCTTGGGCGCCCGAACCGGCGGCTTTCGCGGCTTCGGGGCGGCCTGCGCCACCGGTGCATGCGGCTGCTCGGCGACCGCCGGTGCCGGCATCGGAGCCGGAGCGGGGCGCTGTAGCGCGTCGACCTTCGACGTCAGGGCCGCCAGCTGGTCGACGATGGTCTTCAACTGGTCCTGCTGGTCGGCCATCGATTTGCTGAGCGCGCCGATGTCATCCTCGAGCTTCTGCTGGGTCGCGAGCAGATCCGGCAATGTTTCCTTGTCGCCTGCGGCCGCCTTGTCGCTGGCCGCCGCGTTGTTGAGGGACGGAACCAGTGGTGCGATCTGGGGCCAGGCGTAGACGCCGCCGGCGCCCGCGCAGGCGACGACGATCACCAGCAGGAACCACGGCCAGCGGCGGCGAGCGGCAGGAATCGGGCTTGTCGGCGCATGGCGGTCCCATGCCTGATCGGAATCGTTGGTCACCTATGCTTCCTAGTCCGCTTCGGCAGCAGTTGCAATCGACGCCGAGTCTGACCACTTTGCAGGCATGTCCCCCACGTCCGGAGCCCCATTGGCCCCCACGCACACGTCCCAGCTTCTTGAGGAACTCGTCGCTCAAGCACCGGACGGCCCCGTCGATCTCGAATGGCTCCTCAGCAACCTGGACAAGCGGTCGTTCGGCCTGCTCCTGCTGCTTTTGGGGCTGTTGGTGATCATTCCTGGCGTCGCGACGATCGCGACGCTGGCGCTGCTGTTTCCGGCGGTCGAGATGATGCTCGGCCGCAGCGCGCCGGCGTTTCCGCGATTCCTGTCGAAGCGGCAGTTCGATTTCAAGCGCTTCAAGCGGTTCACCGTCTTTGTCCGCCCGATGCTGCAGGCGATCGAGCGCATCAGCCGGCCGCGTTGGGATGCGCGTCGCGACGTGATCGATCGCCTCGTCGGCCTGGTGGTGTTTCTGCTGGCCTTCTCGGCAGGCTGGCCGCTGCCGCTGGTCAACGTGATTCCGGGAATGGTGGTCGTGCTGATCGCAATCGCCTATCTGCAGGAGGACGGTCTGCTGCTCACCGTCGCGATGGCGGCTGCGCTGATTTGCCTGCTCGGGCTCGGATGGACGCTCTGGGCATCGTTCGGAGCGGTGATGAGCTGGATCGGACTGTGACCTTCGACGTCAACGCAGGTTGATGTCCCGGCATGAGGGGTCGACATCTCTCGCGGGCATGATCATTATCTCGCCGGACGCCGCGGCAAACAGCGGCGCGAATGGGGAGAAAAAGATGCGTTGCATCACGCTCGCGGCGATCGCCGCGCTCAGCCTTGCTTCCACGTCGGCGGTCCTTGGTGCCGACAAGAAATACGATCCCGGCGCCAGCGATACCGAAATCAAGATCGGGCAGACCATACCCTACAGTGGTCCGGCCTCGGCCTATGGCACGCAGGGCAGGGCGGAATCCGCATACTGGAAGATGATCAACAGCCAGGGCGGCATCAACGGCCGCAAAATCACGCTGCTGAGCATGGACGACGGCTATAGCCCGCCGAAGACGGTGGAGCAGACGCGCAAGCTCGTGGAGCAGGATGAGATCCTTGCCAATATCGGTTCACTCGGCACGCCGACCAATTCGTCGATTCAAAAATATCTGAACGGCAAGAAGATCCCGCATCTTCTGATCTCCACCGGCGCCTCGAAGTGGAACGATCCGAAGGAGTTTCCGTGGACCACGCCGTTCTATCCGCCCTATGCGCAGGAAGCGAAGATCTACGGCAAGTACATCCTCAAGGAATTGCCGAGTGCAAAGATCGGCGTGATCTATCAGAATGACGACTTCGGCAAGGACTATCTCAGGGGTTTCAAGGAGGCGCTCGGCGACAAGGCCGGCCTCATCGTCAAGGAGCTCAGCTACGAGGTGACCGATCCCACGATCGATTCCCAGATCGTCAATCTGAAGGCCGCGGGCGCCGACGTGCTGATGACGATCACGACGCCGAAATTCGGCGCGCAGGCGATCCGCAAGGTTGCCGATCTCGGCTGGAAGCCGACGCACTTCATCGTGTCGGTCTCCAGTTCGATCGGCGGCGTGCTCGAGCCCGCCGGCCTCGAAGCATCCACCGGACTGATGACGGCGCTCGCCACCAAGGTGGTGGGCGACCCGGCCTGGGATTCCGACAAGGGCGTGCAGGACTATCTCGCCTTCATGAAGCAATGGTATCCCGAAGGCAATCCGATCGATGGCAGCAACCAGATCGGTTATCTCTCCGCGCAGTTCACCGCCATCATCTTGAAGAACTGCGGCGACGAGCTGACGCGCGAGAACCTGCTGAAGCAGGCCACCAACCTGAGCAAGGTATCGCTGCCGCTGTTGCTTCCCGGCATCACGGTCTCGGTGTCGCCGACCAATTATTCCACCTTCGACACGTTCAAGCTCGCCAAGTTCGACGGCAAGACCTGGAAGTTCTTCGGCGAGAACATCAGCACGGCGTCGCGCTGAGGACACGCGAGACGCAGCCATGCCGATCGGCATTCGGGGGACGCAGCAAACTGGCTGCGTCGATGCGGCGCGGTTACTGGTATGAGATTCGGGTGAGGCAGCAACGACCGTCCGAGGCTGGAGCGGATATCGCTGAGGTGCGGATACCGGCGGATGTCGCCCTTGATCGTCGGTTGCTGACACAGAGCAAGGCCCAGACGCGCAACGGATCTCCCCGTGGAACTACGGTCCTTGATAAAGCGACAGCATTAGGGAACCATACCTCCACGGGCCCGCGCGTGGCCCTCGCTCTTCGAGCAACGGGGGACGGTCGTGAACGGACAAATCCATCCGGCGGCACCTCACCATCTGCCGTTCTTCGTTTCGGGTCCTGATGGCGACGACACCCTGATGGTGGTGATGGGCATCTTCCTGCTCGTGACCATCCTGTATGTGGGCACGCTGTACTGGAAGCTGCACAGCCTGCCGGAGCGGATGGCGCACAAGTCGCAGAAGCTGCAGTTCGAGGTCGTCGCCGTGCTCGGCCTGATCTCGCTGTTCACCCACATGCACATCTTCTGGATCGCGGGCCTGCTGCTCGCGATGATCGACCTGCCGGACTTCAGCACGCCGCTGCGCACCATCGCGGGATCGGTGGAGCGGATTGCCGACGCCACGCCGCCGAGGCCCGTGCCGCCACCGGAGCCGGACGAAGTCGCCGCCGCAGAGGAGGGACAGGGCCATGCTTGAGCTCCTGCTGTGCTCCCTCGTCACCATCCTCCCGGACTATCTCTATCGCCGCTACCGGCAGGGCAAGCGTTTCGGCAAAGAGATCACGTTCTTTTCGGTCTGGCACGAGCTCAGATGGGGCATCACCGGCTGCCTCATGCTGACGATCGCGCTGATCACCATGATCTTCTACTACCATCCCTCCACCACCTCGGCGGCGATCTATTTCCGCACCGTGCCGATCCTCCCCGAAGTGGCCGGCCGCGTCGCCGAAGTGAATGTCGGCTACAGCGCCCCCGTGAAGATGGGCGATGTTCTGTTCAGGCTGGACAATACGAAGCAGCAGGCCGCGCTGGAGACGGCGAAGCGCAAGGTCGCAGAAGTCGATGCGTCGCTTGCCAGTGCGCAGGCCGATATCGTCAAGGCCGAGGCCCAGGTGGGCGAGGCCAAGGCGGCCTGGCAGCAGGCCAAGGACGAACTGGACAGCAAGAGCGAATTACAGCGTCGCAATCCCGGCATCGTGCCGCAGCGCGACATCGAGAAGCTTCAGGTCGCCGTCAATCAACGGCAGGCCGTCATCGATGCGACCAACGCGGCGCGGGAGACCGCGGGGCTGCGCGTCTCCACGCTGCTGCCCGCCGAGAAGGCGAGCGCAGAGGCCGCGATGGCCGAGGCGCAGGTCGATCTCGATAAGACCTATATTCGCGCCGGCGTCGACGGCCGGGTCGAGCAGTTCATGCTGCGGACCGGCGACCTCGTCAATCAGATGATGCGCCCGGCCGGCATATTGATCCCGGAAGGCGCGGGCCGGAGCGTGTTGCAGGCCGGCTTTGGCCAGATCGAGGCCCAGGTCATGAGGCCCGGCATGATCGCGGAGGCGACCTGCATCTCGAAACCCTGGGTGATCATCCCGCTCGTCGTCACCGGCGTGCAGGACTACATCGCGGCCGGTCAATTCCGTTCCGGCGAGCAGCTGGTCGACCCGCAGGCCCTGCGCCAGCCGGGTTCGATCCTCACGTTTCTGGAGCCGCTCTACGCAGGCGGGCTTGAAGGCGTCACGCCGGGCTCCAGCTGCATTGTCAACGCCTACACCAGCAACCACGATGTGATCGCCGATCCGAAAACCGGCGCGTTCAAGGGATTTGCCTTGCACGTCGTCGACGCGACGGGGCTCGTGCACGCGCTCCTGCTGCGTATCCAGGCCTTGCTGCTGCCGGTCAAGACGCTGGTGCTGAGCGGGCATTGAGGTCGCGCATACCGTCTTGTTCGTTCTTCAGGGTGGCGAGAATTGCAGCAAGCCTCGGACGCATCGCGCCGCGAGAATGCGGAAGAATGATCCACAAGCGGCACCACACATTCCGTGTCGTCCCTGCGAAAGCAGGGACCCATAACCACGAATGGTGATTGGTGAGCGATGTCGGAACGACGAGTCCCGTTCGCAACACCGGCCGCGGAGTATGGGTCCCTGCTTTCGCAGGGACGACAGCTGTGGCCGTGAAAGTTGCGCTGCCTACGCTGGCAGCGGGAAAACGGGCAGCATTCGCGCCAGGCGAACTCGCCATTGCCAAACCTCGCATTGACCATGCGGGCGTGGCCGGGCACAGCGTACGGGCGGTGTCATTGAACGGTCGCAAGAGCCGAAAGGGATACCGTCGCATCGGATTTTGCAGTGCAGCAATGGTGAAATCAGCCCCTGCTAAAGGGGCAATGGCAATCATCGTTGCTTCTCTGTAATGGTGCGACCGGATGTCTCGGGGCCGGTATTCGTGCTCCGCAATTACGCGGGAGGAAACATGCGTAAATTCATTTTGGCTGCGGCGTCGATCGCGGCCTTGACCTTTGTCGGACCGGCCTCGGCGCAGTCGCCGATCGTCCTCAAGTTCAGCCACGTGGTGGCCTCGGATACGCCGAAGGGCAAGGCGGCCGACAAGTTCAAGGAACTCGCCGAGAAGTACACCGGCGGCAAGGTGAAGGTCGAGGTCTATCCGAACTCGACGCTGTACAAGGACAAGGAAGAGCTCGAGGCGCTGCAGCTCGGCGCGGTGCAGATGCTGGCGCCGTCGAACTCGAAGTTCGGCCCGATCGGCATCAAGGAATTCGAAGTCTTCGATCTGCCCTACATCCTCCCCGACCTGAAATCGCTGCGCAAGGTGACCGACGGTCCGCTCGGCGCCCAGCTGCTCAAGAAGCTGGATTCCAAGGGCATGACCGGTCTCGCCTATTGGGACAACGGCTTCAAGCAGATGAGCGCCAACAAGAAGCTGATCGCGCCGTCCGATTACAAGGGGCTCAAGTTCCGCATCCAGTCGTCGAAGGTGCTGGAGGCCCAGTTCCGCGCGCTCGGTTCTATACCGCAGGTGATGGCGTTCTCGGACGTCTACCAGGCGCTGCAGACCGGCGTGGTCGACGGCCAGGAGAACACCTGGTCGAACATCTACACCCAGAAAATGCATGAGGTGCAGAAGTACGCCACCGTCACCAATCACGGCTACATCGGCTATGTCGTGGTCGTGAACAAGAAGTTCTGGGACGGCCTGCCGGCCGATATCCGCGACGAGCTCAATAAGGCGATGAAGGAAGCCACCGAGTTCGGCAACAACCAGTCCGCCAAGGAGAACGACGACGCGCTCGCCGAGATCAAGAAGGCCGGCAAGACCGAGATCATCTCGCTGTCGCCCGAGCAGGACGAGGCGATGCGCAAGGCGATGCTGCCGGTCTACAAGGACGTGGCTTCGCGCGTCGGCCAGCCGCTGATCGACGAATTCCTCAAGGAGACGGGCCGCAGCCCGATGAACTGAGGAGTGCTTCACCTCGCCCCGCCTGCGGGGAGAGGTCGGAATTCAAGCGGAGCTTGAATTCCGGGTGAGGGGGAATCTCCGCGCACGCACTGCTTGTCGTGTGCGCGGAAGCAGCCCCTCACCCAACCCTCTCAGGGCGAGCGTAGCTCGTCCCGACCCCGTAAGAACGGGGAGAGGGAGACGACGCTCTGGCCGTTGGGGCGGCCATGACAGGGGAGATCAATGCTGCTGAAAATTCTGGACCGGCTCGAGGAAATCATCATCGCGAGCCTGATGGGCGCCGCGACCCTGCTGACTTTCATCACGGTCGTACACCGCTTTCTGGTCGACGTTCCCGTGCTCTATCCGTACCTGTTTGGCATCAACCTCGCCTGGTCGCAGGAACTCTGCATCTATATGTTCATCTGGATGGCGAAGTTCGGCGCTGCCTATGGCGTGCGCACCGGCATCCATGTCGGCGTCGACGTGCTGATCAACCGTCTCAACGATTACTGGCGCAAGCGCACCATCACCTTCGGCCTGCTCGGCGGTGCGCTGTTCACTGCGATCGTCGGCACGATGGGCGCCAAGTTCGTGTTCGAACTGATGCACACCGACCAGGTCTCGCCCGACATGGAGATTCCGAGCTGGATCGTCTACGCCTGCATCCCGCTCGGCTCCTATCTGATGTGCTTCCGCTTCCTGCAGGTGTGCTGGACCTACTGGCGGACGGGCGAGCTGCCGCACCATGACGCCTCCCATGTCGACGGCGTCGAGACCAGCAAGACCGCGCCCGTCGCGCTCGGAGAAGCGTGATGAGCGCCGCACTTATCTTCGGACTGCTGTTTGCCCTGATGCTGACGGGCATGCCGATCTCGATTTCGCTCGGCCTGACCGTGCTCACCTTCCTGTTCACGATGACGGAGGTGCCGATCGAGAGCGTCGGCCTGAAACTGTTTTCGGGCCTCGACAATTTCGGCATCATGGCGATCCCGTTCTTCATCCTGGCCGGCACCTTCTTGACCCGCGGCGGCGTCGCGCGGCGCATGATCGCGTTCACGACCTCATTGGTTGGCCATTTGCCCGGCGGCCTCGGCCTTGCCGGCGTCGCGGCCTGCGCGATGTTCGCGGCGATCTCGGGCTCGAGCGTCGCCACCGTGGTCGCGATCGGCTCGATCATGATGCCGGCGATGGTCGATCACGGCTATCCGAAGCGTTTCGGCGCCGGCGTGATCTCGACCTCGGGCGCGCTCGGCATCCTGGTGCCGCCCTCGATCATCCTGGTGCTGTACGGCGTCTCCACCAACACCTCGATCGGCGCGCTGTTCATGGCCGGCATCGTGCCGGGCGTGCTGCTCGCGCTGATGCTGGCTGCGGTGACCTTCTTCGTCGCGCAGCGCAACGGCTATCCGAAGATGCCGCGCGCGACCATCGCCCAGCAGTTCAAGGCGTTCCGCGAAAGCATCTGGGGCCTCTCGCTGATCGCGATCGTGCTCGGCGGCATCTATGGCGGCATCTTCACGCCGACCGAAGCGGCCGCGGTCGCCGCAACCTACGCCTTCTTCATCACCGTGTTCGTCTACAAGGAGCTGAAGCTCTCCGAGGTGCCGAAGGTGCTGCTGCAGGCGGCGAGCATGAGCTCGATGCTGCTCTACATCATCACCAACGCGGTGCTGTTCTCGTTCCTGATGACGCATGAGCAGATCCCGCAGGAGATGGCGGCCTGGATCATCGACAAGAACTTCTCGGTGTGGATGTTCCTGCTCGTCGTCAACGTCATCCTGCTGCTCGCCGGCAATGTGATGGATCCGTCGTCGATCCTCTTGATCATGGCGCCGATCCTGTTTCCGCTGGCGACCAAGCTCGGCGTGCATCCGGTGCATCTCGGCATCCTGATGATCGTCAACACCGAGGTCGGGCTGTGCCATCCGCCGGTCGGACTCAACCTCTACATCGCGAGCAGTATCGCCAAGATGGGCATCTCTGAGATCACCATCTCGGTGCTGCCGTGGCTGTGCGCGATGCTGGTGTTCCTCGGCCTGATCACCTACGTGCCGGAGATCTCGCTGTGGCTGCCGCGACTGCTCGGAATGATCTGACGCATGATCCGGACCTGGAGGGCCGCGTTAGCGCAAAGTGCGTAGCGGTTTTCCCTCGCGACGAACGCGGAGCGTTTGCGCGGAGATCATGTGCAGAAACAAACAAGAAACCCAAGGCGCGATCTCGCGCCTTGGATGTTTCTGGCGAGCAATGAAGCGGATTACATCTTGGTAAGAGACCTCTCTCTGACCAATCGGTAAGTTGAAGGCAGCGGCAGGCGGCATCATCTTCAAGCAACCTTCAAAGGAGGTCTTGATGAAAAAAGTTCTGCTCGCCGGCGTCGCGGCGCTCACGATTGCCGGTTCGACCGTGGTGTATGCCCAGCATCGCCCCTGGTTCCATGGCCATACGCAGATGAGCCCCGAGGATCGCGCCGCCTTCCTCGACGCGCGCATTGCCGCTGTCCACGCCGGGCTGAAGCTGACCGCCGACCAGGAGAAGCTGTGGCCGCCGGTCGAAGCTGCGGTGCGCGACTTCGCCAAGATGCGGCTCGATCGCGCCAATGCGCGGATGGCCGCGGACAAGACCGATGCCGACACGGCGCAGAAGCCGGATGATCCGGTGGCCCGTCTGCGCGAGCGTGCCGACAACATGGCGGCGACCGCAACCTCGCTGAAGAAGATCGCCGATGCCGCCGACCCGCTCTACAAGACGCTCGACGACAACCAGAAGCGGCGACTGACCATGCTCACCCACATGGAAGGCCGCGGCTTCGGTGCCGAGGGCTGGCGCCGCCATCGCCTCGAGCGCGACATGGACCGCTGGGAGCGCGGCGGCCGCGACCATCATTTCGACCGCGATGGCGGTCCGGATCAGGAGCGCTCGGGCCGGCTTTGAGGGCCAGCCGCCGGCATCCTCGCCAAGCCTATGAAAGGCCGCCGGAATCCGGCGGCCTTTCGGCTTCGTAAAAGTCGGGAAAACTTGCGCGAGCTTGCTGGACATCGCGGAATCGCTTTGCTAAACGACGGCCTCTCTTGCGAGGGTCACTTCCGGACAAGTTCCGGGCGCATAGCTCAGTTGGTAGAGCAGCTGACTCTTAATCAGCGGGTCCCAGGTTCGAGCCCTGGTGCGCCCACCAAGCTTTTCAATAGCTTAGGTAAGCCCTCGTAGCGGTCATTCCGACAAGCAGCCATGTCTATTCCGACAAACCGGCTGCTTTTGTTCGCTCCTCACGCCGTTTCAGCGTCCCCGATATCAGCTGTTTGCGGGTCCGTTTTGCGTAGGTCGGCAATTGCCGCGCCGACCGGTGGCGGCCTGCTGCACGCAGTTCCGCGTCCGTTAGGTCGCTGTCGGCCCCTTCCGTGAAGCCGCCATGGCGGAAGGAGGTAAAAGACAATTCGGCCCGAATCCCGGCTGCCACGACGATGTCCTTCACGACGCTGCGCAGGTACCGCAGATCCTTGCGTTCGGTGATCCATGGTAACGGGGTAGTCGATTTGCGGTGCGCGTGATCGCGACGGAAAACCAGCCCCGAAACCATGTCTTTCTTGATGGCGTCGAGCTCGGCCATGAGCTCCGGGAACAGGGCCTCCCCCCGGTCATCGAAAAGCGGCCACCAGGCTTCCTCGCCGTTCTTGGGATGGACGATCTTGACACTGTTGGGCCGTTCTTTCGGCCGGTAGTGCGTGATCTCGAAGGCGCCGAACACATGCTCCTCACGCTGCAACCATTCCCAGGTCACCAACGCTGCCGTTGCAACCGAGAAGTACCCGAGCTTCCTCGCGGCTTCCCTGAACGCAACGAGGTCGTCCCAGGTCGCGGTCGGTGTCTCCCGGACAGGCTTGCCCGGTGAGCGCGCCTTCAGGCCCATTCGAGAGAATGGATTGACCGCCGGCACGTGTTTTTCTTGAGAACGCTGGCCGACGAACCAGGCACGCCTGCAAGCGGCCATCGCGGCATTTGCGAAGCGGCGGCGTTCGCGTTCGACAACATTGCCGTCCGCGTCTTTCTCTTCCACCACGAGCAGCTTGGCATAGACCGTGTCGGCAAAGCCCCTTGTGAATTGGGAGATCTGCTTCGACCCG
Source organism: Bradyrhizobium sp. INPA03-11B (assembly GCF_040446015.1). Taxonomy (NCBI): domain Bacteria; kingdom Pseudomonadati; phylum Pseudomonadota; class Alphaproteobacteria; order Hyphomicrobiales; family Nitrobacteraceae; genus Bradyrhizobium; species Bradyrhizobium sp. INPA03-11B. The sequence goes on along the minus strand of NZ_JASGSR010000021.1, from coordinate 63,171 downwards.
GCGCGGGTGCCATCCTTCAGCTTGTAGTTGGCGAACAGGGACAGGCCTTGCTCGTAAAGCCGCTGGGTCTTGTGGTCGATTTCCTTCCACTTCTGATGGGATTTGAAGACGCCGACAAGCCAGTCAAAGGACCCCGGGGCGACCCCAATCGGAACGAGGTCAGTCATTCCGCGAGAGCGCCAGCTGTCGAAGGCGGGCAGCAAAACGTACTCTGCACGCTCAACCGCCGTGCTGTAATCCTCGCCAAGTGCTTCCGCCTTGACGTGACACCCTTGCGCACGCGCCCACGTTGGAGGCTCGAAAAAGTAGGCCCATCGGCCAGACTTCAACGGCTTTCGTCTGCAATACCTCGGCAATCTCAGAACGGTCTTGGGAGGCTTCATACCAACGCTGCCAGATCGTGTGTCGGCCGATTCTGCCTGACGGCACGGGCCCCTGCAACATGCTCATCCACGATCGTTCTTGCCCAGATAGCTTCTCGTGACCGGCCAGTACCGCGACTGCTCGTCGGTGACGGCGCATCGCCTCGCGAGACGGCAAGCACCAGTTCACGCACACTCCTGAAATCGAGATATGCCGCGAGCATGTCGACGCGCATCTCGGCTGGCCACGCGCCGTTTTCCGGATAGCGGGGCGACGACACATTGTATCGCGCGTTGACAGCGCGCTTGCTGCCGACGCTGGCTGGCTTGTCTGCAGATGTGTCGATTGCCATGAAGCGCAGCTGACATCATCGAGTCCGCTCGTTCAACGTCAAGCTGGGCAAAGTTGCCGCAGCGCGCGCTGAGATCGGCGGACTTGCGTCATCTCAGGAGGGCTAACGACCGTTTGGTCAAGTCGATCATCTTCGCGTTATCGCGTTGCTTCATCTAACGCAGGCGCGTGCGGCTATCGCCACAATGGGCTCTCGTCAACCGAGCCGTGCGGCGTCTCGGCCATTCGGCTTCGATCCCTCGCGCACGTAAGAGAGCATAGAATATAATGTGTCGCTCGCCGGAGGCACTCGCCCGCGGGCCCCGCCGGCATTGCATGCCGGCGTCGCTATCACTGCCCCGCGCTCGGGTGCCTTGTTAACCGGTCTTGCGACCGCAGTCGCCTCGGTGCCCGCGGTCATTGCATGCCCGCGTCGCTATCACTGCCCTGTCGTCGGCTGCTCCCTGATTTGCTCACGCCTGGCTTGATTGCACTTCCTCTTTGTTGCGCAAGCACTCTCACGCTTGAGAGCATCACCACCGCAATCATCCCGATCACCGCACCTCTGGTGCGATGGCGGACGCTTCGCGTCTCTGTGATCGAAAGACAGTGGCGAAGGGGCGCTGCCCCTCGCGCGCACCAGGGTAAAGCGCCGGCTTGCGCCGGCGCCGCCCCGGGCGGTCTCCCCGGTCTTCCGCGCTGTTCTCGATCTGCCGACTTTGAACTTCGTGGCACACGCTTGTGCAGACCCGCTTCTCACGAAGCGGCCCTCGCGGGCGGGAGATACCCCACCGCCCAGGTCGCCCTGGCCCTTGCTACCCCCAGTCTCGCCGACGGGCAGGGGCGCAGGCGCGCGGTGCGCCTTGCACCCATGGAAGCAAGAGGAAGAGTGATCATGTCGGACAAATCATTTGGAATACCGAGCGGAACCGAGGTTCGCGTTCCACTCAGCAAGCTCAAGAAGTCGCCCAGGAATGCCCGCAAGACGCCGCACAGCGAGGCGGCGATCGAGGCGTTGGCGGCGAGCATCGCCGCCAAGGGCATCCTGCAGAATCTGGTGATTGAACCGGAGGTGGATGGCGAGGGGGCGGCCACGGGGTTCTTCTGCGTGACGATTGGCGAGGGCAGGCGGCTGGCCCAGCTGCTGCGGGTGAAGCGTAAGGAAATCAAAAAGTCCGAGCCGATCCGCTGCGTCGTCGATACCGCGAATGATCCGCACGAGATCAGCCTGGACGAGAATGTCACCCGCGAAAACATGCACCCGGCCGACCAGTTCGAGGCGTTCCGGAAGCAGGCGGACGAGCGTGGTTTTGGCGCCGAGGAGATCGCGGCGCGGTTCGGCGTGACGGCGCAAGTGGTGCGGCAGCGCCTGCGGTTGGGCGCGGTATCCCCACGCTTGATCCAGCTGTATCGCGATGGCGATCTGACGCTGGAGCAGGTAATGGCCTTTGCCATCACCGACGATCAGGCCCGGCAGGAGGCGGTCCATGAGCGTTTCGCCTGCGACTGCGATCCCAGCACGATCCGTCGTCTCCTCACCGAAACCCATGTTGCCGCAAGCGATCGCCGTGCGCGTCTTGTCGGCCTCGAGGCCTATACGGAGGCGGGCGGCACGATCCTGCGTGATCTCTTTACCGAGGATCGCGGTGGCTATCTGGAAGACGTCTCATTGCTTGATCTCTTGGTGACGGCGCGGCTTGGCCGCGAGGCTGATACTTTAAGGGCGGCCGAGGGATGGAAGTGGGCGGAGCCCCATCTCGACTTCCCGCATGCCCATGGCATGCGCCGCGTCTACCCGCATCCGGTCGAGCTTTCGGCGGAGGATCAGGCCGCCCTTGAGGCGGTCCAGAGCGAGTTCGACCGGCTGACCGAGCAGCATCAATCAGCCGAGGAACTGGCTGACGAGGTGGATGCGCGGTTCGGTGAACTGGAGGCCGAAATCGACCGGCTGGAAGCAAAACGGCAGGCCTACGATCCCAACGAGATCGCGCGCAGCGGCGCCTTCGTGGTCCTCAATCATGACGGTAGTGTCCGGGTCGAACGCGGATTTATCCGCCCCGAAGACGAGCAACCCCACGGCGAAACCGGACAGGCGGGCGATGCGCAGGCACGGGACGGAGAGGATGGCGAAGACGATCAAGGCCCGCGCGATGGTGAAGACGAGGACGGCGCCGGTGACGAGGAGGACGATGAGCAGCCGCTCTCCGACATGCTCGTTCGTGACCTCACTGCGCATCGCACCTTGGGGCTGCGGCTCAATCTGAGTGAGCAGCCGGATATCGCCATTGTGGCGGTTACGCAGGCGCTCACCGCCCAAATCTTCTATCTCGGGGCCAATGCGCATGTGGTCGGCATCCAGCCGGTGAAGATCGATTTGGCCGTGCACGCGGTTGGAATCGAGGATACGGCGGCCGGCAGGGCGTGGTCGGATCGTCATACCAATTGGGCAAGACAGATGCCCAAGGACGTCGCCCGGCTATGGGACTTCGTGGCCGAACTCGATCACGATAGCCGCATGGCTTTGTTCGCACATTGCGCGGCCTTGACCGTCAATGCGGTCAAGCTGCCGTTCGACCGCAGGCCTCGCGCGCTGGCGGCAGCCGGGCATTTGGCCGGGGCCGTGGCCCTCGACATGACCGGATACTGGCGGCCGACGGTCGGCAGTTATCTCGGCCGCGTCACCAAGGCGGTCATCCTTGAGGCCGTCCGCGAGGGCGTCAGCGAGGAGGCCGCCGAACGCTTATCGGGCTTGAAAAAGGCCGAGATGGCGGCTGCCGCCGAGCAGCTGCTGGCGGCAACCGGCTGGCTGCCGTCGTTGCTCCGAACGGCCAGGACGGGGGATCAGACTGATGCGCCAGACATGGCGCAAGGCGATGATCTCCGTTCGCAAGCTGCTGAGTAAATGGTGTGCCGGGGCCGCAACGACGGCCCCGGCACACTCTAAATTTGCGGCCGCGCACCTGACGGCGCGCGGCTGGTTTAGAGGAAGTGAAGCGGCGCAGGCCGTCGCCAGCGCCTCCTTGAAGCCGCGCCGGGCCGTCCAATCCACGTCGCCCGCGAGTACCCAGGGTAGCCGTAGAGCGCCTCCCTTTTTCAGGGACGGGGTCATCAGGCTTGCGGCTCTGAACATGTCCGGATCTCGCGCATCGAGAGCGCGGGCGGGTTGATAATTCTGGCGGCGCTGTCGTTTCCCTTGACCGAAAATGCAGCCGGTTCACCGCGATTTGCCTTTGGCATCGTGCTTGTAATTGCTGTGCAGACGCTGACTTTCTTTCGATCAATCCGCCGTTCTCCGATGCTGCGAGGGCGCTGGCAGCCATGGCAATCCACGTCAGTTGGGCACGGGCTCGCGTCCAACACACCCTCGAATGGGCTGATCAGGCCCGAGGGACGGCAAGAGCCTCGATCGCCTTCCCGCAACAGCTCACGCCTGCTTTTTTCCCCTGCCGCCAAGCGCGGCATTCCTCGCGCGAAGTCAAAAAAGCAGGCTTTCGCCGTCCTCCGCTGGCGCTTCGGGTCTTACGGCTGCGGGCCGATCGCTCCCCGGGCCAAGGACAGCCATCGAGGCTGCGATGGTCGCGGCCCGAGCAACAGAGGAAGATTACCATGGCCAACATCGGCACCTTCACCACGTCCGACAACGGCTACACCGGCTCGATCAAGACGCTGACGCTGAACATCAAGGCCAAGTTCACGGCCTCCGAAAAGGACAACGACAAGGCTCCCGACTACCGCATCTTCGCAGGCTCAACCGAGTTCGGCGCCGCCTGGAAGAAGACCGTCCGCGACAGCGACCGCGAATATCTCTCGGTCAAGCTCGACGATCCGAGCTTCCCTGCTCCGATCTACGCCTCGCTGGTCAAGGTCGAAGGCGAGGAAGGTTTCAGCCTGATCTGGTCGCGCCGCAACGGCGACTGATCCAATCGGATCATCGGCCTCGCCTCTTCGGAGGCGGGGCCTTTTTGTGTTGCTTGCGCCACTTTGAAGCGAGGCGGAGCAGCATTTTCTGCATCAGAAAGCAGGCTCACTGCCGCTGATTTGCGAGGTATTCCAGGCCAGATTCGAGGAGCCGAGACGCGAATGAGGCGAGCTCCAAGATGCGATTTCGTGGCCGGTCTGTGAGCCGAAGCGTCATCTACGCAGCCGACTGTTTCGGCTTGAGAGCCGGCTCCGGGTTCACGCCTTGGATGTGCAACCGAGCGGCTTGCCCGACCAAATGACCTCGTCCGGATCACGAGAAAATCGACAGGCACGCAAACATCGAACCCTTGCCCGTGCGCCGTTTTGGCGATGATGACGCCCTGCGGCCAGGCCTGTCGCCTTCGTCCGAAGGACACGATTCCCTGCTGTGGCGCTACGACCTATGGCAGCCGTTCCCTCACCCGAAACCCTCGCACGCTTGCTTTTTTCCCCGCCGGCAGGCCGGCTCCTCGCGGCCGCTTCGCTGCAAAAAAGGCGCGCTCTCGGGTGCGCCGCTGCGCTTCGCCCCAGGGGTTCGGATGCGGGCCAGCCGCCATGACGGTCTCGCCATCGCAGGGCATCGGCCCTGCGGCAACGAAGGAGACAGACCATGACTGCGATCGGATTCGTCACCCGCACGACCAACGGCGGCTTCAGGGGCCAGCTCAAGGTGCTGTCGATTTGCGCCGACATCGACATCGTGCCCAACCGCGACAAGTCCGGCGATACTTCGCCAGAATTCCGCATCTTCACCCAGGGGCTTGAGGTCGGAGCCGGCCGGATTCTGCGCGGCGGCAGCCGCGGTGCGGACTACATCAGCCTGTCACTCTCGGCACCCGACCTCGGGGTCCGCAAGCTCGGCGCCAACCTTGGTCGAACAGCCGGTCTCTACGGCGACGGCGGCTTCTTCCTGATCTGGAATCCTGTCGACTAGGCTCAAGATCTTCGGCTTCCGCGCATGCGCGGAAGCCTTCTTCTTGTCTCCCGGGCACTAGTCTTGCGCTCGCCCCAGCCGAAGAAATTCACTCGGCCGACGTGAGAATCTTCGTCGGTTCGCGGAGCTTCGAAGGCTCCAATTTGCGATCTCCGTGCTCGGAATCTTTGTGTTTCCGGCCAGGTATCGTCGCTTCAGGACGCTCGTGATGCAACGGGATTTCACGCTCGGCGACGCTGAGTGGCGTCGATGCAAGGACCTTGTCACAGCAGGAAAGGGAAGTTTGAGCGAGCGGATATGAGTAGAGGGTGTACCGCAAGATAAAAGCACTGTCGCCGGAGTGCGACTAAGTGATTGCCTGCACATCCAGGAGTTAGCGCCGTTGACAAGCCCCGTGTCGCTATAACGTCCCCAAGCGTTTCAACTTTCTTCCGAAATTGGGCTGCATTTTCCTTTGAAGATTTTAGGCAGTGGCATCCGTTTGTCTCGGAGACACGGGACGATACCCATCGGGGGAAAGGGGGCGCTGGAGCTGCGGATGTCGGTGACAGTCGCCGCTACTGCTGTCCCCTCGCATTGGTAGGCTTCGAACCACCCGGAAGGGGAGAGGTGAAGGATGTTCGGGCCGTCCAAAAGAGGCCAGCTTTAAGAGAGAGAGGCATGTCCAGTTGAGCGCCAACATCTGGTATCAGGCGCGGACGAAGGGACGCCCGCCAAAGGCCAGTAGCAGAAACAGCGGAGCCTGGGAGCAAGTCGAGCTTAGCTGTTTGACCTGCTCGCGCGCTAGTAACCACTTGGTTGAGAGGATGCGACCGTCGACAATAGTGATGGAAGTCGGGTAATCGCATTGGGGTGTCGCAATGTCGGGCGAATCGCTGGGATGCCGGTCACGAGAAACAACCACTACGTCCCCCAATGGTACCAAGAGGGGTTCTTCGAACCTGGGCGCTCGTCGCTTGCCTACGTCGACATGACACCTGACCGGCAGATCCTGGCGGACGGCCGCGTGATTACCCAGAGGGGCGTGTGGAACGATACGCCAACCTCATTGGCATTTCGTCAGAAAGACTTGTATTCAACGTTCTTTGGAACGTCCGTCAACGATGAAATCGAGCGCCGCCTATTTGGCGATGTTGACACCAGGGGTTCAAAGGCCGTCCGCGCCTTCATCGGCTCGGACATGCACGAATGGCACAATCATTTCCAGGACTTCTTCGAGTTTCTCGATACTCAGAAAATCCGGACTCCGAAGGGCTTAGACTGGCTCAAAGCTCAATATCCGGCCCTGACGCAGAACGAGCTGATGTTCGAGATGCAGGGCATCCGCATGCTGCACTGCGCGATCTGGGTCGGCGGCGTGCGCGAGATTGTCTCTGCCGAGGACTCCGACGTGAAGTTTATTACGAGCGACCATCCCGTGACGATCTACAACCATGCGGTCCCTCCCACCGATGGCGCGTGTGCGTACCCGCTTGATCCCGGAATAGCACTGCGGGGTTCGCAGACGCTTTACCCGATGGACCGCAACCACTGCCTGATTCTCACGAACCTGGAGTACGCGAAGGACCCGAGCACCAATCCCCTAAAGAAGAGGACCTTTGCGCGCAACTATCGACAGTACATGACCAAGATCGATTCGTTCATCCGCGAGCGTAAGCTCACCGCGCAGGAAGTCGCGCAAATAAACTTTATCGTCAAGAAGCGCGCGCGCCGGTATGTCGGTGGCGGGCGCAAGGAATGGCTCTATCCGGAAAGGACCGTAACGCAGTCGTGGAGTGAGCTCAGAAAAACGATTATGCCGCCGGAGTTCGGCCTTTTCGAGTTCGGCGGCGAGATATTCGTTAAGTACGAGAGCGGCGATGTGCACTACCAGGACGAGTTCGGTAGGACCGAGAAGCCGCGCGAGTTCTTGATCAAGAGGCCACCGGAAAAGCCGTTGCGGCCGGTCGACTACTGCGGATGCGGGCGCGGGAGATCGTTCAAAGATTGCTGCCAGTCCAAGCCGGAGGCGCTGCGCCCAGCCTGGAACGAGAGGAGTATCCGCGAGCGTAATCTAATGCTTCAAAACGCCATCGTGAACGTGCTGGAGCTTGAGTCCGGGAAGGACTGGGTGCAGATTCGCCGCGAGCTGACCGACGAGAAGATCCGTGAGATATATAATCTCTACGAAGGGTTGTGGCCGCTCGAGACCGACCTACTCGCGCTGTTGCCCAAGCCCGACGGCGAGGCTCGCGCTATCTACACTGGATCCATCCACCCGTCGTCCATCACGAACTTTGCCTTGGCAGCGCCTCTGTACTTCGGCGAGCTGATCGTAGCGCACCCGTTCGTTCACCCTGGAATAATGAAAAAGGAGATGAGCCCGACCGGCAATCCGAAGTCCTATCGGCAAGAGTTCCTGAAGACGATCTTGTTCTTCCTGAACGTCATGCCGCTCGTCGACCTAGGCTTAATCAACCTCATACCGGATCCCTGCGACTTCGATTTTCATCTTCGCAAGCAGATGATGAGCATGGCACGGGCTCGAGCTTCGCGGTTCCACCCGAAGGATGACCCGCGCTTGCTAAAGACGATGGAAGAGGACCATCGACGCGGCATCATGCTTATGCCGCCGGACGCGATGCGCCGGCAACTCCGTGAGCTCAAGCCGGGCCTTAGTGAGGAGAATGTTGAAGCGGTGATGCGCGCTAGCGTGCGGATGCGGGAGGATGATCCGCTGGCCGTCCTCCAGGAAGGCTCGTTGGAAGGCGGCAAAGGCGGCGGGCAGATGAATATGTTCAAGTTCGTACCGAATTTCGAGATGACGATGTACTTGGCCCAGGCAACCGGTGCCTGCATCGTCACCGATAGCACATTCCGCTGGAGCGAAGTCCAGGGCGCCGTCCGGCGTCGGTACAAGGCCGCGACTCCCGGTCTAGCCCCGCTCGTGACCGACATTGAGTGCTCGAAATTCGCGTTCCCGCAGAACACGACGGATGTTGTGGCCGCGGCCTTGAGCAACATAGGCACGGGCTACTCTGATTTACTCCGCGACCTCTTCAAGTACCTTTCCAATCTTGAGGAGCGCGGGGCGAGACCCAATCGCGAGGCGCAGTTGGTCAGCCGGTTCGCGAAAGCGCATGCCTTGGCGCAGACGGAATTCAAGAAGTCGGGCGTGCCCGTGAAGGAGGGGTGCATCTCGTGCGTCCTCCCTCCGGGAGGAATCCAGGACAACACAGTCAATCGCCTTCTTCTGATGTCAAGCTCTGAGAAGCATACATCGAGCGTCCCTATGGCCTTCTTTATCAAGTCTGCCGATGACTTCTTGCAGGGGGCCCAAGGGCCGCTGTCAGCGTCAGGCGTTGGCCTCAGCAAATGAAAGCCTCGCTGCGTCAACAATCGCTGCTCGGCCGTCTTTCGCCGGTTATGGCGATGCTATAAAAATTTGCCTCCAGCTCTTCGGGAACTATTGGCTATCGAGTAGAGGAAGTCTGCTGTTGGTCAAAAGGCCACATGGGCGCCACCAGATGTCAGTCCGTTCAAAGTCGGTGGTAGAAGTCTTTGGGATAGTGGCACAGTCCTGACCTTTGTCGGGCGAGTTTGAGCCGCCCAAATGTGGCGGCCGGTACCCGGCCCGCGTCAAGCATATGGACTCGCCCGTCTATTAAGCGCACCCAAACCTAGCCCGACGGAGCGGGGCATCCGTCGACAAACGGCCTGAGGCCGCGCCTAGCGCTTATTGAGTTTCCGCACAACCTCGGCCGGGTCAAACCCAATGGCTCGCCCTAACTCGATGAGTTCGACAACGTCTATTCGACGCTGCCCGGACTCCAGGTGGGTTACCCAAGACTGGTAAACCCCGAGCTTATTCGCGAGATCAACCTGACGCAGACCCGCACCCTTTCTTAGCTCCACCAACATTGCGGCGAGCTTCTTTTGAATGGGCGAGGTAACCGTTTTGGGCATCTAGCCTCCCGAGGGGGGCCAGACACATAGAACTACTTTTCAGATACCGATAAATTAGGTATTTTGGCTGGGGCTATTGAGTTGACGGAGTTCACAGTGTTGGCTGCTTCTGCCCGACAAGCAATTGAACCCTTTGTCGAGCGTGTTTGTCTGCTAGAGACGAGCACGTCAGGTAGCTCTTATCGGTTTGGATACAGGATTGTTGGGACCGACATTGTCGTCGCAGCAATTGAAATTCCAGCCAAACTACTAGAAGAAGCAATTTCATCTAGCTTGACGCTGTGGTGCAGACTTACCCCGGACGGTGACGTCATTCCTGAGGCTTCGTTTGAACAGGATAACGTTTCTTCGACGGGAATGCGGGCCTCCCGATTGTCGCTTGATCAGCTGATTCGCGTGACGTTAGCTCCCCAAAACCTTCGAATGGAGGAAGCAACGATCGAGAATTTGACGTCGATGCTTCTAATACTGGAAAGGTCAGCCAGCATTGCAAGAGATGCGTTGGCTCGTTGTACGCAGAGAGCGAACGAGCATAATATTCAAGAACGAGCTTCAAAGTGAGGCTTGGCACAAACTAGTCTGATGACGTGTTGCATGTCGAGCGGACTGTTCTGTTCAGCGAATGTGTGGATACGCAACGATGACGCGATAAACCATGCAGGCCAATTGGGTCGTGTCTCCTCACGACCCGGTTGTTTCGATGATGGTGTTGTGGTCTGACGCCTTCTTCGCTCCGGTTCCGAACGATCGGCCCGCGCCAGTCCTGTGGCGGGCCGGTTTCGTTTCAAGTGCTGATCATATCCCCGACGACGTTTCAGGCGGGAGTATCGTCGGGTGCGCTACGCTTTTGTGCAAATGAAACCAGGCCGTCGAACCCTTCGGCCATTTGCCTATTCGTCAATTCGCGGTCGAAGAGCCCGTGCGCTTCAAACAGACCTAATCCCCAACAGATCACCTGTTCGATCCGGTGCAGGCAGACCGGTGCGAAGGCGCCTACTTCCGGATCGAAGGGCGATAGAGAGCCATGGGCGAGGCGCGAGCGCATCACGTAAGCTTCCGCAAGCTCGCTTTCCAGTTCTTCAAACGACTTGGTGTCAGCTGGGGCATACCGGATCGCCGCACCGCGCTGGCTCACCGTCTTTTTGATGTCTTCATGTTCCGAGGTTAGCACCAGCCGTTCGAGCGCCGTTACCGCTTTGATGATTTGTGCGGCAGGGGACTCCTCGCGAACCGCATCACCGAACCATGCAGCAGAGTCCAACAAGCGTGATCCCAGTGTCCGCTTGATCGCCGGATTGACAACCGTTTCCAGTGCTTTGTTGGCGGCGCGAAGTAGCACCGCCATATCATCGCCTTCGAGAAACTTTACCCAATCGTCCCCGAAGCCCACCGCCGAAGTGGAGGCGCTGGAGCACGAGATATAGAGGCCGTTTTTCGGATCGAGTGACATATGCGACCGGCGGTCCGTTTCGAGGCGCGGTCCACCGATATCCATTGGGCGCGTGTGATACGACCCGAACAGAATATGCACCAGGTTGACCGCCCCGGTCACCGCCATCCGGCCACGTTCGAGCGAAGTCCCGCCGTCGCAATTCAGTATGTTGACCTCGCCGACCCATGTGAAGCCGTCATAATAATGCCGCGCGCTGGCAAGCAATCGCTCATTCGGCTCCTTTTCCGAATCCTTACCGCTGCGCCGTGCGAGGCTTTTGTAATGGGGAGCCATCAATTCGTTGAAGCGTTCGAGCGTGTAGAACGTAACAGGGCCGATAGCGAAGCTGGGAGGCTCCTTGCTGCGCATTAGTCGACAGGGGAAATAATGTGTCCGGTTCATCCGGGCTTTTTTGGCTTCTTTAACTGCCGAAGAGAGAGCCCGTTCGGCCTGCTGTTCATCGAGCGGTCGACGCTCGGCCACAAAGCGCTGGACGAGGATCTTGCCGAGCGCCTTGTGCACCGGCGCGATTTCGATGGTGCCCATGGCATCGCTGCATTTTATCGCCTGTTCGGCCAGCCGCCAAACCCGCAGGTCGGCTGCGCGCCCGCACATCAGCGATCCCTTACCCTCCGGGTGAGGTAGGTCGCCCCACATGTCCTGTTTCGGAAGGTCCTGCAAACTGGCCGCGGCCGAGATCGCCTTTTGAATCCGCTCGCATTCGGCGAACACAAACTCGATATCGGTCACCCATCCGGCATTTCGATTCGTTGCCATGAGACAATTAGATACGAAAAACACGCTCTTAGGGCAATTTCGCAAAGCGACCGTCCGTCTCGCCACTGCTTGATCCGCCCTCGGTAGAACCGGCTCTCGCGGGAGCCGGTGCGTCCCTAGTAGCGACGCATCTGCCAAGCGACGGCTTGCGCAAACTGGCTCGTCTCGAAAGGGTCGGGCGTATCATCGCCGGTGCCGAGGACCACATTCCATCATCGCGCTGGACGACATCGCACGCGATCGGTTGCACGGGTGGATTGAGCGACGTCGGGTCGACAACATTGCGATCGTTGATACGCATGACGATCACGTCGCCTGCGGCCGCGCGAGCCAATCCGGCTTGCGATCGCCCGCGGCCAGGCGCGGCTTTGGCCTGAAGGGCCGGCGGGAGGTCCCGCAACCACTGCTCAGGATCAGGGCGCAGGATACGAACGTGGCGGCCGCATTTTTTCGTTGGTGGCTCGCCCGCCTGCATGGCGCGATACAGGTAAGTTCGACCGACGTCGCGCCGCACGGGCTTCGCGGATCGAAAGGGTGAGGTTCTGTTGCTGTGGCGATTCGTCCATGTGACGCATTGCCCCGCCCCGGCCGAAACCGGGATTGGTCGCGATGGCCGCGCACTTCTGGACGACGTCCGGATAACCGGAAACGGTGGCGGACAGCAAGAGCAATCTCGCGGACGGTGGCGGATGGCAGGAGGCCGTTCCTGCTATTTCAGCGTGGACGGCTTCAATGGTTTCGTTATGGTCGGGCGATGTCAGATGAGCAAAACGATCTACGTGCCGAACTTTACGGTAAATACCTAGCAGCCTTGCCGCAGGTGCCCGTTGAGGGAAGGATGATGCCCTACGAGTGGGGGCGGCTGCCGAAGTCGCTGCCCTTCCCGTGGGTGATTTACGGCCAGATGTTCACGGAATACGCGATTGAGATCGCGAATGCGGTGAACAACTTAACCAACCACCTCGCTCGAATTCGAGCGTGGGATTTGGTATTGCCGTCGCTGAGTGATGATGATCGGATGGAAGCGTTGCTTGAATTCATCCAGCCAATCGCCACCGATGCGCTCTCCTTGCCTTACGCCATTCGATCCCGGTTTATTTTTGCCATTGCGCATCTTTCCCACCAGGCCAATCAGGCGGTGCCCAATTTCCGCTGGAGTGACGACTTGCCGGAGGATGAGAAGATCGGCTTCAAGGAGGCAAAGAAGTACGGGCAGCATTGGTTGGCTTACCCTCGCTGCAAGGACGCTTTCGAGAAGATATTCAAGGGTGACTTCGAGGCCGAGACGCTCGATTTTCGTCACAGCCACAACCATCGCTTCGCGCCCCACGTCATGATGGGGCTTTCCCAGTTCATCACCCGGAAGAAGGATGCTGAGGGCAACTGGCACTATGTCATGGGCTTCACGAAGCCCCTTGAGCTAAAGCGCATCGCGGACGCCATCGTTCCGCAGTGCCACCATTGTTATGATGCTTTCGAAGCGTTTCAGGCGCTGGTAGCAGAGCATGAGACAGCCATCATGAAGACACTGCCCAGCTCGTGATTCAGGGCAGCGTCTGTGCTCACGCCGTAGCGCTCAAGTCTATCCCGGCGCCCGCTGGGTTGGCTTGAGGAGTCAACTCCGCTCCGAGGTTGACTTCGTCGAAGAGACGTTTGACAAGAGATCCGAGCCGTCCGGAGTGGGGGTCATCCACGATGTTCCGGCACGCTTCCACAAAATGATCCGGGGCCGATCCAAAGTGAGCGATGTATGATTCTCGCTGAAGTCGTATCTCCAGCATGCGTCGCACGAAAACCGGGAAATCATCGACCGCCAAGCCTTTGATCGTTGCCTCGAAATCCTCAACGGTCGCGTTCTTCATTACAACCTCTTGCAGGGTGCCCCATCCACTGTGCTTGATGATGTGTATGCAGGCATCGAACACCGTAGTTTTAGCTTGGGTGCGAGCTTTGATCGCCGAGATCGCGTTTATGATGTCTGGGTGGACTGGTCTGCGGTACGGGGCGTCATGGTCGATTTCTGGCTGTCCCGCGAGGAAAGCACCTATCCAGGTTTGCACGATTTTCCGCCCGACCGCACTACCGCCGGCCAGTTGGGTGAGACTCTTGTCCAAATCGGTGACCGTGTAGGCGTGGAGCAGGTGTGCAACGGATACTAGCTTTTCAGCCTGTGCGACCAGCTCAGCTTCCTCCGCGCGATGGTCCCAGTAAAGACGATCTAGCAACTCATCAGCTTTGTGGTGAGCTTCCATCTTGTCGGTTTCAGCGACGTAGCGATCGACAATCGCGGTCACCTTGCTCGCGTCGAATTGGCCTGATTCCAGATATTGCACTACGAGCGTTTCGAACTCGTCGCAGCGGTTGATACTCAACTCCCGGAGCAGGAGCCGCCACGTTGCCCGACGCTTGTCCTCGGCATCAGGCTTCTTGTCCTTGTTTGGTATGAGGTCAGCAATATCACTCGCGGTACCAATGGCTAAGACAAACTGAAAGTCGGGGCCGTCATCGATGCCCTTGTAGTTGATCGCGGTGAGCAAAACGATCGACGGCACAACGCGCGCGAGTATTGCATCCGCGAGATTGCGCTCACCTAGTATCCGGTTCACGGAACGGATCACCCTTTGAACGACGCGAATGTTGGTCAACCCGCAGGTGCCGGCAGCCTTCTTTATCTGGGCAGAGTAACGGGAAGATGTGAGCCCAATTGCAATATCGAAAGCCTCTTCAGGAGTTGTAAGCAGACGGATCTCCTGATCAATCACTTTTTCCCGTAGGGTGTCCCAGACTGGTCTTTGCGCAAGCTGATCACTGTTGAGGATCAGCACAAATCGTGAGTCGTATTGCTGGCTGTACTGGTCGATGAAACCCAGCACCTCGTCGACGCGGAGCTTTTCGTGCTTGCGTTCGATGTCATCAATCACAATCATTTTGTTGCGGAGCATGGCCGGCGCCAGCAAGAGGCTCAAATCGTTGATGGCCCCGAATCCCTTGTGAAAGGCTTCCAGAACCTTCATGCCAGAGCTCACTGCCTGTTTGGCACCCTCCCATAAACCGGGATTGGACTCGGCAGCAGGGACCAGCGACTCAAGAAGCTTTCTCTTCAGTTGGTCGATGTCGGACAGGCCAAACAGAGACACATAGAGGGCGCCCTTTGTAGTGTCGTCGGTCGAGGCTGTTTGGACCTCGCGCCACAAATGACTTTTTCCCGTGCCCCATTTTCCAGATAGCGCGATGACTTTGTTTTCTGGATCGGCGAGTAGCTGGATAAGATGATCCTTTGTTTCTTGCAGTGACATCGCTGGTACCTGTCTCTTGCCCTAGGTAGGTGGCCGCATGGCGCTCCGATTCGGTCGGCTCTAATTTGCGTAACCGGCTAATCTTGGGGGACGGTAAACGAGCCGACATCGCCTCGAATTGACCGTCCGCCTTTGGCGCAACCCGTGGGACAGGCGCTAGGGCACGGCTTGGATGAAGAACAAATTCGTAGAAAATTCAATGCGATGATGGAGTGGGCTGGCGGGAGGGGGGCTTCTTGACCGAAATCCCAGATAGATAGCTTTTAGGAATCAGATGGCCGCGGTGGATGCCGTCGTGAAGTAAAATCGCAAGAATCCGGCATAGAGATCCATCGTTCTTGGTGAGTTTTGGCTGCCCTCCGATTCCTTACTGAGGAGGTGGCCACCTCTTTTGGACGATTTGAGGCGCGCAACATATTCGCAGACGATGATTAAGTCCCCCTTTTTGTAACCCGGCCCGGTCGCAACTCATGTACGGCGATCGCTCGCCGGGAAATGTTGACGCTGGCGGAGCAATCCGTCAGCTGTCCGCTTTTTAGCCCGGCGACGGGGACCGATGTCACGAGGCGCGCACGTGACGATTATTTTCCGGAGTGCCTTTGCGACTGTCCGCATCTGCCTTGCCGCGATTGCAGGTCATGAAGCAACCTATGGCGACGAGCTTGGAGCATTTCCACACAGCAAAATCGTGCGCGCGTACTCGGCCATTGGATCGACGACGCGTCGCGGCCGGTCCAAAGACGCTTATACGTGCAAAACGCTCCCTACGAGTACGCTGCTTTCAGCATGTCATTGAAATCGCGGCAAATGCGAACGCTCTCCGAGCGCACCATAAACGGATCGTACGGTTACCCGTCGGGGACATTGCCTCAGCGTGTCGCAGGTTCGTCACCTGCACGTCTTCGTGAGTGACGTGCGGTTCACGGAAGCGAAGTCCCCACACTGGACTGCCAACCGGGTGCGGCAGATCGTTCATCTAGCCGCGTTAACGTCGATGCAAAAAGGCGATGCATATTCTCAGCCTATCGATCAGGCCTCCTTGGAAGTCCAATCATTGTCGACTGAGTTTGCCGGGTGCTGGCCGACGGCACTCGTCCCGCTCGATGAGGCGGCGGCGTGCGGCCATCGGATCGTGGCTCGGCCGACGCGCAGGACTGCAACAAGGTTGGTTTTCCCTGGCAGCCTGCCCGAGGATAAGCTTGGCTTTGGATCAAAGATTGGTTTGGTGAACGTACCGACGCGCTGATAATCCGGCGTTGTCAGCCACGTGTGGCCATCGCCTTCATCGGAGACGATTCGGTACAATCCTTTGGGTGGGGCTGCTTTCTTATCGAGGTCCAGCAGTCGGTGATCGCGCTCGATCGACCACTTTTGGATTCCGCCGCTGAGCGCCTCGGTCCTGAAGCGCTCCCACAGCGACGCGGTTTCTGGTGTTGGCCAATCTCCGGCCGCAGTGAGCGTGGCGATCTCGTTAGATTCTAGCCACACCCGCATGTCTGCCGGTGTGAAGAATGAGGGGTTGCCCTGCCGGACGGCCGCCATGCCAGCGCGCCGCGACGGCAGGCCCGCCCGAATCAACATCGCCATCATAAAATCGGGAACGCCTGTTTCGAGCGCCGCGGCCGCTCCGCCGGCCACAATATCCGGCGACCAGCCGAGCGACACGCGGCGGGTTCGGATAGCCTCTAGCGCCCAGACCAGACGATAGGTAAAGGCTTCTTCGATGACCCGCATATTCTGTGGGCCGATCTTCGACACCTCGTCGCCGGATACCCATTGCCGCAGGATGGTCTTCCAGTTCGCAGGCAGCGCATTCTTCTTGTCGGGGATGAACGGCCGCATGAACAGGAGACGCTCGCCGAGGCCGGATAAGGCCTGTGCGAGTTCCTTGGCGTCGCCGCGCAGTGCGGCGTTATCCGCCTCATCGATCAGTTTGGCCGATTCGACGGCCATGGCGTCGATCGCAAGGCCTGCCTCGAGGCCGACGCCCATCGCGAAATGCCCGCGGCGCGACTGCGGGGTTGTCGCCTTCCAGATCAGATCGGCACGCGCTTGAAGGACCTTCATGTGCAGAGCGCCGACATCGTCACCTTCACGCATGATTTGGCGGGCCCACAGAGACCCCTTCAGCGCCTCATCGAGCAATCTGGGGAGGTCGGCGCGATCTGCATCGAGAGCTTCGATCAGGCCGAACACCGTTGCATCTAGGCGTTCGACAAGCTGGGATAGCGGCTCTTCCTCGACGCGCTCTCCTTCATCGTCACCCTCTTCCTCGTCGCCTCCGTCCCCATCCTCATCGTACTCCGCGCCAGCGGCCAATCGCTCGGCTACCGCCGCCTCTTCGCCAGGCGATTTCCAGGCGTCCCGTGCGTTGGCGAGGTATTCCCAAGCGTCGTCTCGCCCCAAGATCCCCTCCTTGGACAAGCGCGCGAGGATTTCGGCAACGATCTGGATCAGCCCGCTCTTTAGCACCCGAGCCTTGGCGGCTCTGACGAGCGCCTTCCATTCCAGCTTTCGCCAGTCCGGTTTGTCGAAGATGGTGTGGACGATCAGCCCTTCGACGTCGACGAACGCGCGCCCTGCGCGGCCGGCGACGTTGGCGAACTCCTCGCCGGTGATCGGCGTGCCCGAGCGATAGAGAGCGGGAACCAGAAGCACCGCGGCGTTCAGATTGAGGCCTTGGGCAAGCGTGGGGGAGGCGACGATCACCTTCAGCACGCCCTCTGCGAGCAGGATTTCCAGTTCGCGGAGGAACGGGCTCGGCAGCCGTCCGTGGTGGATGGCGACCCCGGCCCTCAGGCCCGCCACAGCCGGATGGTTCTCGCCAAGCCATTCTTTGCCGACCTCAAGTGCTCTGGCGATCAGCGCCTCATCGTCGAGCAGCGGCCCCAGATAGCCGCGTTTACAGAGATCCACGACTTGCTTGCCATATCCCTCGACCCAATTGGCCTGGGTCGAAAAGATTAGGGTGCGCTTGCCTTGGGCAGCAAACTCCCAGGCCGCAAACAAGGTCAGATGTGAGTTCTTTCTGGGATAGGACTTCTTCTCCAGCCCGCGCGGCGGCTTCTCAGTCACGAATTTATCGATGAACGGGCCGCCGTCCGTGAGATCGAGCGTCAGCAATGCGTCCTTTCCGCGCCAGGTGAGCGCGCCGTATCGCTGACGTGTCGGGCGCCAGTCCGATCGAACCGGATCACCCGGTTGGTCGGAGCGAATCCAGGCCGTGAGATCGTCGAGTTCGTGACCGCTCGGCAGAATGGCAGAAAGGCAGACAATTCGACGGTCGGCTGCGTCCGATCGTCGAAGCAGGCGCTGCACAAGCGTCTCATAGCGGATCTCCCGTTCGCTGGGGCCGATCATGTGCCCTTCGTCGAGGACGATGAGGCCGACATCATCGATCAGGGATGGATCGCTTCTGAGTGCGAAGTCGAGCTTTTCGGGTGTCGCGATAACGATCTCGCGAGAACGCAGGGCGTCTTCGTCGCCCGACGAAAGGCCGCTCGCTCCGTACAACGATGACACGCTAAATCCGAGCGGCGCGAAGGTCTTCCTGAATGACCGTTCGGTCTGCGCCGACAGCGCCCGCAGCGGCGTGACGATCAGGACGCGGCGCTGGGAGGCGAGCGTCATGAGCGCTACGATTTCGGCGACGCGCGTTTTTCCTGCGCTGGTGGGGAGCGCAACCACCAGGTCGTCGGTCACGTCGATCGATCGCCGGGCCGCCTCGCGCTGCGACGGCCAAAGCTCCACTTCCGCGCTTTTGCGCGCGTAAAGCGAGCCAATGAAGAGCTGCCGCAAATCAGGGTATATCTTCTCGGTCCCCGTGGGCGGCGCAATTGGAAGGTTCTCGTGTAACGAGTGCTGCCAAAGGTCGTCGATCAGATGGCGGCAGAGATTGGTCATCCACCACAGCGGTACATTCTCGGCGCCGTCGGCCAACCTGACGGCGTTTGCCAGCAAACCACGCGCGGTATCGATGGGGCCTTGTTCGCCCGTCTCCAGCGCGAAATCGAAATAAGCCAGCGCTCTGCAAATGGTCGTGTTCAGGATGGTTGACACGATCTCATCGACATCTGGGTCGTCGCTCCGTAGTGCGGCGGCCAATTGCTCGTCGCTATGCGCAGCATCTTGTAGCCATTGGCGAACGAATCTGCGCAACCGATCGAGGTCGCGCAAGATGAGTTGCCTGATGGCGATTTCGCCAGGCGAGGAGTTCAGATCCTCCGCTGCCTCGTTGAAAAGAGAATAAGCCACCGCGGAAAAGCCCGCCAAATGATAGGCTGCGGCTGCGACGGTCCGCAGAAAGCCGCGGTCAGGTGATTGCGGATCACCGTTGCGAACCAGCGCCTCGAAGGCGTTGGCCGCGCGTTCGAACGCTTTACTCGTCAATTCCGACGATCCGGCCTTGTTGCGGAGCGCCATAGCCGCGCGCAACAGCGCGAATCCGTGCTCGGCGAGGTCAGTCGCGATCGTTAACCCGAGCGGCGGTGCACCGGGCGGCAACACGCCGTCGCTGCGCATCAACGACCAGGCGGCACCGCGATACAGCAGCCGGCCGAGGATGCCGTCCTGGGTCGCCCGCGTTAGGAACGCGGTCAGTTCGTCACTCGTCTCCAAGGTCTTCCGCCTCTGTGTATATTTCCGCGATAAAGTCCTGATGATCGGCAATATGGAGATTCACGACGTACTGGTCGCGGTTCGTTCCGGCCGCGTCGAGATCGTCCTTGAGCGAGGCGTGAGGACCATTGCCGGAGATCGTGAAGAGCATGTGGTCGATCCGATCCGCGCGCAGCGATTTCAAGCCAACTTCATCGCGAATGCTGCGACCGAGTTCGTTGTCATTGGCATCGCTACTCTCCAGGAGGCGGTTTGCGACGAATAGCAGCGAGTCGGGGGTGCAACGGCCGTTGTCGCGGTTGAGCACCTTGCGGGCGTTGGCGACCGTGCTCTTGCCCAGAACCTTGTTGCTCTTGGCCTCGCCCTTGAGCAGCCAGAGCCTGTCATCGTCGTTATCATAGCCGGCACCAATGAAGTCGTCGCCACGCATGGCCATGTTGCGTCCATCCTTGTAGCGGAGGCGGCGCACCGGAACGCGCAGGCCGATGTCCTCTTCGACCAGTTCGGTAGCGAGGATCTCGCCGAGGTCACCCGATCGGGCTCTGGACGTCTGCGGCATTTCGGCGCGCAAGATGTCGGCTGCGGCCTCATAGCCCAGCCGCTGGACGTCATTGGCTATGCGTTCAAGGCGGTCGTAATGCGATCGAATTCGTTCGGCGAGATCATTGCGAATCTCATCGCGGCCGCCGGCTTTTTCGGCAAACGTCCAGTAACGCTTGCGGTCATTCTCTTCTCTGGCGGCTTTGCACCACTTCCTATACAGCCCCACGCAGTTCTCCCGAGACACACACGCCTACGATGCGCACATCCTCTGTCAGGCCAAATTCGACTTTCGACCCATGTTGAGGAACGGACTCGCCGAGCTTCGGCTGCTTGGCTCCTGGTCGCTGATTCGTCCACGTCGCAAGACGGTCAGCTTTCATTCCTGACAGACAACATAGCCCAGCGCGTTCATTTCGGTGCAGGCCGAGAAAAACGACATCAGCAACCAATACAGTTGCACGAAATAGGGATCGGGAGTCCGGCCGAGAGCGATGCCAGCCAACGCTTGCTCGACGGCGGCGCGGCTCAATGACGATGTGACGATGAACACACGACGGATCGCGTCAGGTGCGCTCCGGGCGCGCTCGAAGTCCGACGCAAGTTGCTCTGGGTCTCCACGTAACAAGCGCGAAATCGATGTGGTGACACCACCGTTGACGTATGGCTTCTTCCAGCGGGAGACCTTCCTGCCGGTTGCTGCAGCCGGTAGACTCATTCGCTGGAGATTCTTGATCGCCTGGCTGACGGATACGTGAAACGCACCTGCACCCAGCGAGAGCTCGCCGTGTTTGGCGTGATAGAACGTGATCCGGGGCGGACTGCTGGTGTTGTTGAGCCCTATGAAGTCTGCCCATTCGTCGCCAAGGTCATCGCAAACCAGCACTTCGTCGCCATCCGCGATCGAGGCTTGGATCGCTCCAAAAGTCGAGTCGGCATCGAAGGCGGTATGCTCTTCGGTAAAGGTGCCTTTTTCGTCGACCACCTGAGCGAGCAGGGGGGCCGTGTGCAAGTAGCGCAGGAATGTCTTTCCTCCGTCAGCCAATCCATCGTCACGAAACAACGTCCCATCGATATAAGCGAGGGAGAGGTTGTCGAACAGCAATATGAAGGCGTTCTCGCGATCGAGATATCGGCGAAGCGACGTTCGATTCGGATCCTGTCCGAGCGGGTAAGCGGCGCTTTCAACTTCGACATCGGTACCATGATGAAGTTGAAGATCGCGTAAGGCGATACGAGACCTGTTGATCGCGATCATTCCGATCTTTACGCCGTCGGTGCTGGACGAAAGATCCATGGCTTGTCCGTCGCCGTTGACGGCAAGCACCGTGTCGAGCTCGGCGAGAACTAGGTCGCTCTGGGGCTTGTTCAAGGTTGAAAATCGGTCGCCGTTCCGCCGCACAAACCGTATCTCGCGGCTCTCATGCAGGGTCTCGGCAAGGCTGGCGACGTTGACCGCAAAAATCGTCGGGCGTGCAATGCCAGAGATGCTCGCCAGGTCAATGGCGCGAGCAAACGTACGAATGAATGTGGCTGGCGTACGTTTGTCCGCCACGAGCTCGTCTATGACCGCCTTGGCGTAGTCGATCAGAGTGAGGTGATCAACACGGTCCGAGCGCTGAGCGATCCGTCCAGTGCTGGGTGTAGTGGAGAAATGCTCCGAGCCCGATCGCACGGCGTAAGCTTGTGGAACGTAGCGGCTTGCCCCGGCGGGTCCAATGACTTCTTGCAAATCATCTGCCTCGAAGGTCTTGTTCCGCATGGCGTGCTTCGATACCGACATGTTGCGAAGGCGTATCTTTTGAAAGATCGCGTCCTGTCGGGCGACCGCCGTGTCGATGCGCTCAGCAGGGACGCGCCCGAGGTAGCGCGTAACAAACCCGGCTGGCACATCAAGCTTCGACTTGAAGAGTGCAGCATGATCGCGGTGCTCGACGAGAAGCACAAAACCGCAGACTCGTTCGCGGACAGTGCTTTCCTCCAGCATGAATGAGGGCACACGATCGTACAGGAAGGAGATGGCCGACCAGACAACCCCGCCTGCCCGCTCGCGGCGATGGTGGAACAGGTTTTGAGACGCAGATGGTTGGGCAGCCCGGATCTGACGGAAAAGGTCATCTACCGCGGCGTTGCTTAACGAACGTTTCAGGCTGTGAAAGTTGGCAGTCTTGCCAACCCGAAGATTGTCAATCAAATGGCATTTCTCCCTCGCGGGGATCACCTTATTCGGCAATCAAAGACGGCCGGCATTGAGGCCGAGAGAATCGATAAAATTCGAGTTCAATTTCAGGTAGCAGAATTATCCGTAGACTATTGCTCTTGCGGGCTCAACAGCTTTCTCCGGCAGTTGATCGCATGCGTATCGGATTATCGATTGCTTCAACTGCTGTCTCGCATCAACTCGGATGGGGTGGCGTCCGGTATCTGATCTTCGTCCGTTTCGGACGAAGGGAACTCCTCGCGCATCTGGCGGCGCTCATGGCAATCCCCACGGCGAAGAGCTCGACCGGTGTCAACCCGACCAGGAGCCCAACCTCGAGACCTGGCCCCGGAGAGTGACCCCGATGGAGAGCTTCGGGCCGAGCACCTCAAGAGGTCTTGTACTGCCTGACGTGCCTGAGCCTCGTGGCGGTGTTGACCATGGCTTTGTGGTCCTTCTGGATGGTCGTCGAAGCAACAACGGCGGTCATTGCTAGCGCCACTCTCCAGAGCGATGCTCCAGTGTAGCGAGGCCGGGATCTGCTAAAAGCCTTATTCACCCGACCATCACTCAAGTCTGACTGACGCTTTCGCGAACATGCGCACGAACGAAAAATGCACGTATCTGGTGCGGTTTCTGGTGCGGTCATCGCGCCACGGGCAACGAAGACGCAGTAAACTATTGATCTCATTGGTGGGCCCGGCAGGACTCGAGCCTGCAACCAGACCGTTATCAGTGGCCAGGAGCCCTCACGAAAATAGGGCGAGGCGCCTCCAAAGCGACTACGTCCTGCCCGAGCCAGGGCCGAAAAGCACTTTTGAGCGCGAAGTGGACTTAGTCGCTTCAACCATCCTGGTAAGCTGTTGAAGTTACGATGAATGGAGCCGCCCTCCGAGCGCACCATAAACCCACGTTTAGCCTCGAAGTCGCCGGCCACCGCCGCCGTCGTCAGATTAGAGCCCCCTGTTAACTGGTCGCGGGGGGCTGCATGCCACGACATTTTGCGGTGGCGCTTTGGCTCCACAGGTTCAAATCCCGTCCACGATTTGAACCTACTCGTCGACCATTTCTGCCGACGAGGATCGCGCACGAACGGCGGTGCTTGGCGGGCTATCGTGACCTGACGACCCGATTTAGCCTGCCCGCTGGTAAGAGAACAGGGCTTCCAAATCTGTGGGTTTCGCGATGGAGCGGTCTCCCGCCACCAATCGTACGATTTTCAACGCCAACTACGATCTACTGCGATTTTCTCCTTGCGAAGATGGCGCTTGGGACACCCTCATCCAGCTCTACGCGTCGTGCCGCCCATGCCAAATCAGGTTGGTGTTGAGACGCATAAGGAAGCTTGCTGGAGAGCGCGCAATGCCTTCCCCGACAACGGGGGGATGCCCTCGACCGAGAGCACGCTGATAGGAACCATCGGGGAAATCCGCGACAAGGTTGCGGCACTGCATGAGGCGGGAGCCGAGTACCTCATCCTCAGCATCCTTGGCGGGTCCCGACACACGCTGCATCGGTTTGCAGCCGAGATCGTGCCGGAATTCGGGCGCGATCCGCTCGAAGAGCCGGGGCCGGCTGAGCTTGCTGCGGTCGGAGGAGGGCCACGATGACTATTCTCCGCCAGGAATACCGCGACGGGATGGCCCAACTTGGTGCCGCCGTGAATATCATCACGACAGATGGCCCGGCCGGCCGATCGGGAATGACGGCAAGCGCCGTGGTCAGCGTCACTGACGATCCGCCGACACTCGCCGTTTGCATCAATCGATCAAGCCGCAACAACGAGATCATGAAGGTCAACGGCGTGTTGGCGGTCAGCACACTCTGCTCAAGCCAACGCGAAGTCTCGAACGTATTCACCGGTGTTACGGGCTGCGCGCGTGAAAAGCGATTCAAAACCGGCGCATGGCACCCCCTCGCAACGGGAGCACCAACCCTGAAGGGTACGGCCGTTTCCCTCGACTGCCGGATCACCGACGTCCTTGAGAAGGGAACGCACACGATCTTCTTCGCTGAAGTCGAAGCTGTGCAAATCGACGGCGAGACGGAAGGTCTCATTTACTTCGGCCGGGACTACCACCGGGTGGGAACCGCCACTCAACTCGTTTTGGAAGGAGTCTGATTGAAGCGGGCGCCTTCCGTCGATCCGCCAGAGCAGTGCGATATCGGCATGATCTTCCGATCCACTCTCAGAAGGAGACCTACATGCTTGTGCGAATAAATGATCAGTTGATCGCCGCTTTGGAAGAGGCCGACGACTTGAAGCGGTTCAGTGTTGCGATCGATGCCCCCGCTAAAGATCTTCCAAGCCTCAAGGATGCTCTTCAGGACGTCGGGCTGTTGTCCGACGACGGACATATGTGGGTGTCCGAAGATTGGCTGCGGAAAGCCTCACCCCGCTCCTCGGACGAGGCGTGGCAGCAAAACCTGACGGCGATGATCGACGCCGTGCGCGAGTTCGGATGGATCGACGAGCAGACCAGCGCGATCCGCGCTCATGTGGTTTGGAAGGACACGCCGAAGCCTGAACAGCAGACGCGGCGGCTCGACTAGGCTCGTGCGGGTTGCGCCGTCTCATTGGCTCAGGACAAGGGTTGCCGTTGTGGCCCAGGAGGTGAAAAAGCCGTGGTGGCTCAGACTAGCAACGCCACCGGAGGGATCAGTTCTCAGGTTCAGAGTATGAGCTTGGCGTCGGCCTTGTAGGTACTGTGCCCGTAGGTTTTCGTGGCGGTGGCTTCTCGCAAACCCGCGTAGTGAAACATTTCAGACGTCTGAAGCTCGGTCTACTAGCCCCTGATGACGCGGCTCGCTTACCGATGCGAATGTTGGCGCCATGACTCGTGGCGAAAGCGAAGATGCATAGCGGGAGGAGCGAGAGGTCATGGCCAAGCTTGTTGGAGTCTATGCGGTACCGCATACGCCCAGCTTCGTCGCCGAGGTTCAGCTCAATGGCGATCGCTCTGAGGCGTCGCGCTTCTTTGGTCAGATCGAACAGCATCTGGATCAAGCAAAACCAGACGTGATCGTCACAGTCAACAATGATCACTTTAACACGTTCTTCTTTGACAATTGGCCAACCTTTGCGATCGGAATTGCCGAAAAAACCTCAGGTCCCAACGATCAAACCCCTGGCATGCCGTGGTACGACCTTAAGGTCGAGGCGAACGTAGCCCGACACGTCTTGTCTCATCTGATTAAAGAGGGGTTCGACTTTACCTCATCAGTCGATTTCGAGATTGATCACGGCGCATTGGTGCCCTTGCACTTTCTGACGCCGGCGATGAACTTGCCGATCGTTCCCATCTTCATCAACTGCGGGGTTCCGCCCCTGCCAACCGCAAAGCGATGCTATGCATTAGGGCGAGCTATTTCAGCCGCCATTCGCACTTGGGATAGCGACGTTCGTGTTGCGATCGTCGCCAGTGGGTCACTCAGCCTCGAGATCGGAGGGCCGCGGGTTGATGTAGATAAGACGTTCGGCATTCCTGATCCGTCCTGGGCGTCATGGGTGCTGGATCGGATCACGAGGTGTGAGCATGATGAACTGATTGCCCAATCAACTGAGGCGAGAATGCTCGCAGCGGGGAATGTGGCGGGAGAGCTTCTCAATTGGATTATTGTGCTGGGGATTGTCGGCGCAAGCCCTCCCCAAATCCTCATCAATCAACCTGACCTTGGTAACGCATTTGCCGCTTGGAGCACTAGGAGCGAGCGGCCATGAACATCTATCTCATCCACACGCTTTGTCGCCGTGTCCTGCACGACCGGGAGTTCCGAAGGCAGATTCTCGAGAGCCCGGAGGCCGCCGTCTCATCCATGCCATTCAGCGACGAAGAGCGCGCTGCGCTGTTGGCCGGTGATGTGGGGCGCCTGAATCGCGAAGGAGCCTCTGGCTTTCTTCTCCTCATACTCAGCCGCTTCGAGGTGTTCGGGTTGAAATTGCCGATCTTTAACCGCCGCATGCGCACCGGAGCACCGGACTGAAACGCGCGTCCGGAAGTCGTCAGCGTCGCGCCTAGCTCGTCACACCAACAGTCAACACAGGACCGGGAGGGCACTCCTCCCGGGACGATCACCTGCAAGCAGTCGCCAAGAGCTGCAGTGTCAAATCATAGGAGGAAGTACATGCAAATAAAGCAGCCAAGTGAAATCGGGCCCGTCCAAAAGAAAGCGCTTCTGAGCAGCTTCATCGGATGGATGTTCGATGGTTTCGAAACGAGCACCTTGATTCTGGTTGGAGGAGCGGCGGTCCTGACGATGTTGGACAGCCCGAAGCCGGATGACGTGAGGTTGGCCGTCGGCGCGGCGCTTGGAAGTACGCTGATGGGCTGGGCGGTCGGTGGAACGATCGGCAGCATCCTGGCCGACTACATCGGCCGGAGGAAGATGCTTATGATTTCCATTGGGGGATACTGCGCGTTCACCGCCCTTACGGCTCTGAGCCACTCATTGACGACTCTGATCGTCTTTCGGTTTCTCACCGGCATGTTCCTGGGATCCGAATGGAGCACGGGGACGGCACTGGTAGCTGAAACGTGGCCTGCCTCGGCGCGAGCAAAAGCACTAGGCATTATGCAATCGGGGTACGGCTTCGGCTTCTTCCTTGCCGCGGGACTGTGGCTCTTCATCCAGCCCTATGGTGGCGCCGATGCATGGCGTTGGATGTTCGTGATTGGCGTATTGCCTGCATTCTTCCTGATCTACATCAGGAGAGGGGTGGGCGAATCGAAACTGTGGCTGGAGGCGGTCCATGGCTCTGCTGCGAGCGATGAAGCAAGTCATACCAAGCGCAGGTTCAGTCTCATTGAAATGTTCGACGATCGACGCGTTCTGACGCATTCGTTCGCGGCGCTTGTCATCGCCACTGTTACCGTCTCTGTATTCTACGGCATCTCGGCGCTCACCGGGCCGTACATCGGTGCAATCGCCGCGAAGCAAGGCCTGACGGCGAGCTCATGGGCAAGCATCAGCGCGCTGGTGTACAACGGCGGTGCGATCATCGGATACGTGGCCGCCGGCTTCATTGCCGACGCGATCGGCCGAAAGCCATATATGCTGCTGATGTTCTTGGGCGCGATCGCCTCTGGCTTGCTGATGTATCTCGCGCCCCAGAGTCTGCTGATCGCGCTCTGCTGCGTGTTCGTTCTCGGTGTTTTTACACTGGGCGTCTTTTCCTGGATGCCGATCTATTTGCCCGAATTGTTCCCAACACGCATTCGTTCGACGGCATCCGGCGTCGTGTTCAATCTTGCACGGCTGGTCTCCTTCCCCTTGCCAATTCTGACGGCCTTCCTGTTCTCGACGCTTGGCGGCTACCAGGCCACCGTCCTGTCGCTCGCTTCCCTCTACGTGCTCGCGATCGCAGCATTGCTGTTGCTGCCCGAGACACGAGGCAAAGCCCTTCCCGCCTAACATCACATGCTGAACTGACATCAGGAGGATTTCATGGATCTCGGTATCGCAGGACGCGTTGCCATCGTTACCGGCGCGAGCGCAGGCATTGGATATGCCGTCGCGGACGAGCTTTTGGCAAACGGGGCGTCCGTTCTCGTCGTGGCTCGAAACGAAGCCAGGTTGAACCAGGCCGCGGAAAAGCTTCTTGGACGCAAAGGCGCGAAGGTCGCCACGCTGGCGGCAGACGTCGCGAAGCCGGAGTCGGCCGAGATCATCGTCGGTAAATCGATCGAGGCGTTTGGCGGATTGCATATCCTCGTGAACAATGCGGGGCGTGCCCATGCCGGCGGCCTGATGAATTCGAGCGAGGAAGACTGGGAAGAGATGACCGGCGTCAAGTTGACGTCGATGCGAAGGATGTGCAAGGCCGCGATTCCTCATATGCAAAAGGCTGGATGGGGGCGCATCGTCAACATGTCGTCGATCGGGGGAATCTACCCCAATCCGAAGTTGTTCGTTTCGCACGTTCTGAGCGCGGCCATCAACAACCTGACGAAATCACTGGCGATGGAAGTGGCGAAGGACGGCATCCTCGTGAACGCGATCGGCATCGGCGCCGTCGCCACGGACAATTGGACGAACAACATGGTCCCGGCCGTACGACGGGCGCGGCAGGAGTTCAGCACTCTGTCGGATGACGACGTCATTGCGCGAATTTCGGCCGAACTGACCCCCGTGGGCCGCGCGGGAACCGCTCGGGAAATCGCCGCGATCGCAGCGTTTCTGAGTTCGGACAGGAATGGCTTCGTAACGGGCGACACGATCGAGGCGTCCGGGGGCGCCGATCGTTTCATGTAGCCGGACGAATGCGGCGAACGGCCCCCGCCCGGTCCGCCGCAAAGATCGCAGGTCGTGGCATTCGACTGGGGTTAGCCACTGATCGTGAGTGGCTCGTGCGTCGGCAGGTTGAGCGGGATCCTCGAAGGCTGTTTCGCGCGTCCCGGGATCAGCCTGCCGCCGATGGCGAAGAAGGAATGGAAATTTTGATCGTTAGAGACGAGATCACCGACGCCGAGGCGCTCAACTATCACCTCGAGCCATGGCCCGGAAAATACGAATTGGTGTCCTCGACGCCAATGCTGACGCAACGGGACCTGTCGCTTGCGTATAGTCCGGGCGTTGCCGCTCCTGTCTTGGCTATCGCCGCTCGGCCCGACACCGCCTATGACTACACTGTGAAGGGCAACATGGTCGCCATAGTTACGAATGGTACCGCAATTTTAGGGTTGGGAAACCTGGGGGCGCTTGCGTCGAAGCCGGTGATGGAGGGTAAGGCGGCTTTGTTCAAGCGGTTCGCCGGCGTCGATGCGATCGACATCGAGCTTGAGACGGAAGCCGTCGATGAGATCGTGAGAACGGTCCGCCTCATGCAGCCGACGTTTGGCGGAGTAAACCTGGAGGATATCAAGGCTCCTGAGTGCTTTCTCATCGAAGAACGGCTGAGAGAGATAATGGATATACCAGTGTTCCATGATGATCAGCACGGAACGGCGGTGATCTGTGCCGCAGCGCTCATCAATGCGCTTGATCTGGCGGACAAGAAGATCGAAGACGTGAAGATCGTGCTGAATGGAGCTGGAGCAGCAGGCATCGCATGTCTGAAGCTCTTGAAGTTCCTGGGCGCGGTCCGGGAGAATTGCATTCTGTGCGATTCGAAGGGGCCGGTGTGGAGCGGCCGTACTGACGGAATGAATAGATGGAAGTCCGGACATGCGACGGACACGACTGCCCGCACGCTGGAGGAGGCGGTCGAATGCGCCGACGTTTTCATCGGAGTGTCTGTAAAAGGCGCGTTGACCCGTCGGATGGTTGAAAGCATGTCCGCAGACCCGATTATTTTCGCGCTTGCAAATCCAGACCCTGAGATCACCCCCGAGGAAGCTCGGGCCATCCGTGCTGATGCCATAGTGGCGACCGGTCGCTCCGACTACCCTAACCAGGTCAACAATGTTCTTTGCTTTCCATATCTGTTCCGGGGAGCACTGGACGTCCGGGCGCGCGCGATAAACGAGGAGATGAAAATCGCATGCGCTCAGGCCTTGGCTGGGCTGGCACGCAGTGCAGTGCCTGATGAGGTGGAGAGTGCATACGGTCGGAAGCTATCGTTTGGGCGCGACTACATCATTCCCACACCGTTCGACCCGAGGCTGATCTATACCGTACCAATAGCGGTGATGAAGGCAGCCGTCGAGACGGGTGTTGCCCGGCGATCGATCCCAGATCTGAGCGAGTACGAACGAGGTCTCCAGCGCAGAATGAAGAGAACTGGCTAGCGCTCAACGCGAAAGATCAAGTCCCAAACGGCTCGCGAGGGCGCGTGCTGCAGCCAGGTCTCGCCCGGCGGTCGCGGCAGGAAAGCTCTCGAGTGCCGCCACGAGCGTCGACCTGGCTTCGTCATTATCCCCTTGGCTGGCCAGCATGGTGGCCAGATCGGTGGCGACTTTCAAGGTCCAAGCCTTTGCCCCTTGTCGATGGCTAATCGACAGAGCCTTTCTGAGGCCGGCAATGGCTTCGGAAGGGGAATTATTGAGGTGGGAGCCAGCGCGACGAAACTCCGGTTCGCCCCAGGACGAATCGCTCTCGCATCGAGAGAGGAGCAGCGATGAGATCGGCCGAAGAGCGGTAGGATCCCACTTGTTTCGTTGCGCGGTGAGCAGGATGTCGCTGAACAGGGTGGAGTACTCCTGATCAAAGCCCAGCCGTTCAACGGAAGCCACGGCTGCCGCTAGGCGCGAGACAGGTACCTCCCCCTCATCACACACCTGAGCCCACAACTCGAAGAGGTCGCCGTAGGTGCTCCAAAAGCCCAACCCATGTTCGCGCGCAATGTGTTGTAGGCGTTTTGCCTCGCGCCGAACAGCTTCACGATCGCCGTCAAGAGCGTGCACAGTGCACCAGCCTTCTGCAAGTGCGCAGCAGAGCGTGTTGGCATGGTCGAGCGCTCGCGCTTCGGCGGCTGCGGCAGCTGACATCTCCTTGCCTTGATCGCCGAAGCCTTGGACCCAAAGTATACGCGACAGGAACGACAACCCGGCGATACGCTGATCGATGCCGAACCGAAATGCCTGCTGAGGGCGGTTGACATCGAACCAGCGAAGGCTGCTCTCGATAAGTTCCCGCGCGAGATCGTGATTGCCGAGAAAGTGTTGGGCGACACCGCAGATGCGTCGGCCGACCGCTTGCGCTTCCGAATCATTAGACGCAGTAGATAACTGGAGCATTTCCTCCGCGTGCTCCAGTGCCAAGCGGTAGCTACCCGACCTGAGATTGTAGAGCCAAAGTCCGTATCGAGCTTGCAGTTCAATCTCGTTGGCGCGGAGTTCCCGAGCGAGGGTAAGAGCCTTATGCCATGCGGCTCTCGTCTCAATGACCGGACCGATTGCCCAGCTGAGCGCCGTTCCAAGGGCTGCCATAAGCGCCATCTCGTCGTCCGGATTGAGCGCGTCTGCGAGACGGTCCAAGGCTTGGGTAATCCGCCGTCGGCACTCATCATGCAATGACAGTTGAATCCAGAAGGGGGTTGCGCAGGCCAACATGCTTACGCCGATCCGCAGATCTCCCTTCGCGGAAAAGGACCAGTCCAGAGCGGCACGGATGTCATCGATCGCATTTTCGAAGGTTGCGCGCCAATCTTCCGTCGGCAGCTTTTTCCAGTCGTCTGACGCGCTTCGAGTGATCTCGACGAAGTAGGCTGCATGCCGTGCCGCGCTCAAGTCAACATCACCGCGTTCTGCCAGCTTCTCCAGCGCGTAGAACCGAATCGATTCCAAGAGCCGATATCTCGGTGTAGCTCGATTTAAATCAAGAAGAAGAAGTGACTTCCCTACGAGGCCGCCGAGTAGGTCAAGACTGAACCACGGGTCGTCGCTCTCGGGAGCTGCAACGGCTCTTGCCGCCTGGGCGTCGAAACTCGAGGCAAAAAGAGCCAATCGGCAGAATAGTCGCTGCTCGTCGCTGTCCAGAAGATGGTAGCTCCAGTCGACCGTGGCCCTGAGAGTGCGATGCCTCGATAGAGCCGTACGACGACCAGCGGTCAGCAGGTTGAAGCGATCATCAAGAGCGGCGAGAACGCCTCGGACTCCAAGCGTGGAAACACGAGCCGCTGCGAGTTCCAGGGCGAGCGGCAGACCATCGAGGCGCTGACAAATTGCACTCGCGACTTCAACATCAAGGTCGAGCGACTGCACGTTCGCTGACGAGCGCTCTGCAAAGAGCTCGAAAGCTGGGTATGCCATTGCAACATCCAAGTCGCGTGTGTCGGGCGGCGGAACCGCGAGGGGGGCAAGGCGATAGATCTGCTCGCCATCGAGGCCAAGAGGCTCCTGACTGGTAATCAGCACCTTGATCATAGGGCCGTGGCACAGAATCGTCTCAACATTCCTGGAGATTGGTCCAGCAAGATGCTCGCAGTTGTCGACGATCAGGAGAAGCTGCCGACTCGACAGCAGGAATCCGATCCGATCGGCGTGCTCGATGTTGGAGGAAGGGATCTGCAGTGCTCCCGCAAGGGTTGGACCTACTAATTCGTCCTCCGATATCTTGCCGATTTCTGCCAGGTGGACGCCATCCTGAAAATGTCCCGCCAAGCGTCGCCCGAGCTCAAGGGCGATTCTTGTTTTCCCAACTCCTCCGGTGCCGGTAATTGTGACGAGACGGCTTTTGTTGAACAATTGCTCGATTTCGCGAAGGTCAGCGGCGCGTCCAAGCAGCGAGGTCAAGGGAAGGGGCAGGTTTGACGGCGGCGATCGCATCGCCTCCGACGCTCCTTTTTCGGAATGCGGCGTCCGGCTTTCCGCGACCAGTCGATAGCCGCGCCCGAACTCGGTCCGGATCATGCCGCGATCAGGGCCTAACGTTCGCCTGATAGCCGACATTTGGGCTTGAAGATTGTTCTCTTCGACAACGACCCCCGACCAGACGGTATCGATAAGTTGGTCCTTTGACACCAGTTCGCCGTCGGCCTGCACGAGCACCCAGAGGACATCGAAGGCGCGCGTGTTGATGTCGACCTTTGCGCCCTCGCGCAGGAGTAGGCGTAGCCTCGGGAAGATGCTGTAGCGTCCGAACTCGACGCCCTTGTCGTCGCGAGTTTGATCATTCGAGGGAGATGAGGAAGTGGCCTTCATAAAGCCACTCTAACGATGAGATCCGCCGGGCCATGTTCGAAGTATCGGTGAATCCCGGAGAAACATTGGGCTGTCTCGGATCGCTCGCTGTTCGCCTGGACTTCAGCGATAAAGCTCGGCGTATGCGGTACAGCATAAAATGCGAGGATTTCTGCCATAAGAGAGAGTCTCATCGTGTTTCGATCCAAGGCAAGTGGGGCCGCCCCAACGAGATTAGCGAGGCGTGCCTAGGTTTGACCGGTTCATGTCACGGCGTTCTGCTTGAGATGCCGATTCTCGATAGCAAGCTGTTGTGTTCCGCTCTCACCGGCCTTCGCTTTAAGCTTCTCGTCGCCTCGGGGCAGAACCATTTCGAATTGCATCCGCCCGGGTGGATACAGATATATCATCATTTCGACGCTGGGGTCCAAGCGGCCGCTCGGACCTTGAGTGGCCATATCCACGGGTCACTTTGGCTGATGGATTGGCCGCCCGCCGCTCAGTGGCAAGAGGAAGCTGATCGTGTTCTAGCGAATGCCAACTCCGCGGCGTTGTTAGGTCATGACTACTAACTTCGGCAACCTGAGCTGAGCGAGACGAGCTCGACCAAGGCCTCGCCGGCCACGACGTGAGAGGCAATCATCGCAGGGGTCCGCCGGCGAGGGCACCGGCCAGGCTGCCCGCGAGCGGCAGGCGGGGGATCAGGACGGACTGGAAGGCATGATAGATATCCGGTTTGCCCGACCAGGTTCCCTCGACAGGTGTGAGATGTGCGTCGAGTTCGTGGCGCCAGCCGCCGAGAACCCTGTCAATCAGATGCTGCGCGGCGAAGTCCCAAATGCGGCGATACCAAATTTCATAGACGTCTTTGCCCGTCGCTTCGTGCAAGGCGGCGGCAGCCCCGATCGCTTCGGTGACCACCCAATGGAGCCGCCGATCCGTCACGGCTTTGCCCTGATGGTCGGTCGTGTAGACGAAGCCACCAGGCTCGGCCCAACCGTCCGTCACCGCCCGGTCGAACAGGCCCTGCGCCGCCTCGAGTAGCCACGTTGGCGGTTCGGCCAGTTGCGCTCGAAGGCCCAGCAACAGTCGCGACCACTCTAACCCATGGCCGGGGGTGACGCCGAACGGGCGGAACGGGTGGTCGGGCACGTCGGAGTTGCAGTCCGGTAACGGCGTCCAGTGGGCGTCGAAGTGCTCCACCACTCGCCAATCGGCGGCGCGCGCGACCCGGTTGATGATCCGCTCAGCGATGCGGAGCGCACGCTGCGCCCAGTGGGGTCGGTCCAACGCGTCCGCAGCCGCCAGAAAGGACTCGACCATGTGCATATTGGCGTTGGCGCCGCGATAAGGCTCGGACAGGATCCAAGCCGCGTCGTAGGCCTCGCAGCAGGCGCCTTCATCCTCGCGCCAGAAGCGTTGTTCCACTAGTTCCAGCGTGCGGCGGAGGCCTTCGCGCGCGCTGGGCCGGCCCGCGACGGTCGCGGTGGACAGCGCCAGCACAACGAAGGCGTGAGAGTAGGCTTCCTTCTCCGGTCGGCTCGGTCGGCCGTCCCGAAGTTCTGCGAACCAGCCGCCACGTTCCACGTCGACATAGTCATCTAGAAGGGTGCGGACGCCATGGTCGCAGAGCGGCCCAGCGCCGGGATAGCCGAGCAGATTAGCCAGCCCGAACACGTGCGTGAAACGCGCAGTGATCCAGAGGGGCTGTGACTGGCCGGCCAGAACCTTCCCATGGTCGTCCAGCCAGCCGAACCCGCGCTCGACCCGCGCACCGCGGGCGAAGTCGAACAAGCTCCGTGCCTCAGCCTCGAGCCATGCACGATGCGACGGCAGACCACGCCAGCCTGCCGCGCTCAAGATGGGTCTCCCACGAGTGCTTGCGCGATCATGGTGGACGTCCTCCTGCCGCGCCGATTTTTCATACCCGCATGAAGTCGATCGTCGCGCTCTTGTTCTCGCCGACGAATTGCGTGTCGGCGTGGCCGTAGTGATAGACGAGCGCCGATCGCCGCTGTGGAGCATTGTTGTCGTTCGACATATGCATCAGGAAGCTGTGAAAGACGAGGACGTCGCCTGTTTCCATCATGACTGGCTCGCTGTCGGAGAAGTCGTAATCGACGATCTCGACATAGCCGAAATTTGCACCCGGTCGCGCGTCGGGAATGTGCTCGTGGATCGGGGCGAGGTGCGAGCCGGGCGCCACGAACAGACAGCCATTCTCCACCGTGGCGCGACTGGTGGCGAGCCATACGCCGACCTGCGGCACGCGGTCGAAGAAGAAGTAGAGCGAGTCCTGATGCCAGGGCTGACCCCAGACGCCAGGATTTTTGAGTATGTATTGCGAGTTGAACACCGCGACGTCGGGGCCGAGGATGGCGTGCATCGCGTTCACGACTTCGGAGTTGCTGGCGAAGCTCTTGAACGGCTCGGCGCGATGCAGGTTGTAGAGCTTCGACATGCGAAGGTGGGCTGCGCCGCCGGAATTGATCCGAGCCTCTTCCTCGATCGCGATCGTCCCGTTCCTGCCCTTGTGATGGCCGTTCACCGATACTTCGGCGTCGCTCTCGGCTTCGCTGAACAGCGCAATCGCGCGGTCGGTCATCTCGGCACAAAGTACCGGATCGACGACCTCCTTGAGGACGAAATAGCCCTTCTCGATCCAGCTCTCGGCCTGTTCCGGCGTGAGGCGAGTGAGATCATATCGGTTGTGTTCGGGAAGGCAGATCTTGCCGCCCTGCGTGACATTCATTCCCGAAGCGGCCGAGCGCTTCGTCGCGGCCCCCACCTGCTTTGTGTCCATGGCACTTCTCCCAAAAGCGGGCGGGCGCGACCCCCGCAACTGGCGATGAGATAAGTCGAACATATTATTATAGTCAAATAGAATTATCGGGATGCGAATGCCGTGGGCGCCGAGCTATAGGGTAATCGCGACAATGATTGAAAGTCAGCCCTTCAGCGGGCGAAGAGGCAGGATGGCGCGAGCCATGCGCTCGGCGAGGTCGAGCGCTGCCTCGGTCTCGGTGACGAGATCACAGCTGGCACGCGCCTTGCTCCAGCGCGACCAAGCGAGGACGCCGCTCGAGATGAGGGCCTTCGCCGCGAGGAAAGGCACGTAGTCAGCCGCAACATCGAGCCCATAGTCGGCGGCGATATATGCTGCGAGCAACTGGATCTCGCGGTCCTCGTAGCGCATCCAGTTGAGCGCGAGCTCGGGCTCCTTGTGAGCCTCGCGGCTGATCCCTCGCTTGTGGTCGCCCTTGGCTTGCCGAGTCTTGGCCGTCGTTAGGACCAAGTCGCGGAAGAATTCGAAGAACGGAACCCTGCCTTTGGCCTGGTCGACCATGTTCGCGAGCTGATCAAGCTCGACGCTCGCCAGCGTCTCGGCAAGCTCCTTCTTGGTCCGGAAGTGGGTAAACAACGTGGTGATATGGATGTTCGCCGCCTCGGCGATCGCATTCATCGTCGCCTCAGCGTAGCCGACGCGCTGGAACTCGCTGAGCGCCACTTCGAGGATCCGCGCGCGGGTCTGCTGCCGGCGCGCGGCCCGGCGGGGAAAGCGCTCCTTCTCGGGAGCATCGTCCATGGTTGCTGAAGTGCCTTCCGGCAAAACCCAGTCCCTGCATCCGCCCGCAGGCGTAAGGAATGATCTAGTCGACTCGGACTATCCGTCATAGCGCCTGTGCGTGCCCGCGTCCACCGGTAACCGGCGACGCGAGATAGACGGTAGGCGGTGGCGGGTTACGATAGAGGTCGGTCACCTTCTCCGTACGAGAGTCCAGCGTCGCGGACTGGTTGACGTATCCCTTGTCGTTGATCTCGCCTGCAGCGCTGTTCAAGGGAACGGTCATGATCGAGAAGCGCTCGATCCGGCGTGATGCCCCACCGGCGGTCGCATTGTGTGAGGCCAGCCTGCCGGATAGTTCGGCGGCGAGCGCATCGACATCCAGTTCGCCATCGGCCGAGAAGGCCTGGAGCGCCGCAGCAGATGGCCAAAGCAATGCCGCCAAATATCGCTTGTCCTGACCCGCGATGACGGCGTCCTGGACACAGGGACTGCATGCCGCCACGAGGGCCGGCCTCAGCGTCCCGACCGACACCCAGGTGCCGCTGTCGAGCTTGAAGTCCTCAGTGACTCGGCCATCGAAGACCAGGCCTTGGCGTGGGTCTGCGGGATCGACAAACCTGACCGCGTCACCGAGCCGATAGAAGCCTTCCTGATCGAACGCATCATCGTTGCGCGCGGGATCACCGAGATAGCCGGGCATGACGCTCGGCCCCTTCACGCGGACTTCAAGCTTTGGACCGTTCGGCACGAGTTTCAAGGTGATGCCCGGCATCGGCAATCCGATCAGGCCGACACGCTCGGTCGCCCAGTGGGTCATCGTGATCCCCTGGGTCTCGGTGGATCCGTACATCGTCGTCAGCGGGATGCGATATCCAGTCTCGGCAATCGCCATCGCCTGCAGTCGCTCATAGATGTCGTTCGACAGCGTCGCGCCGCCATAGGCCATATAGCGCAGGTTGCGGAAGAAGTTCTTGCGCAGTTCGGCATCGCGCTCGAGCGCATCGGCGAGCATGCCGAAGGCGATGGGCGCTGAGGCGAAACTGATCGGGGAAACCTCGCGCAGGTTGCGGATCGTGGCGTCGAACATCCCCGGCAACGGTCGGCCTTCATCGAGGTACAGCGTTCCGCCATTGTGCAACACGCTGTTGAAGTTGATGTTGCCGGCCGCAATGTGGCTCCAGGGCATCCATTCCAGAGATTCCGGGATGACGTCGGAATCGGCCGCTTCGGTACGCAAGCCGTCGAGCCCGGCGAGCACGGTGGTCAACATCTTGTGGGTCTGGGGCACGGCCTTGGGCAATCCGGTCGAGCCTGATGTGAACAGGATCTTCGCGACATCGTCGGGCGCGATGGCATCGCGTCGCGCTGTGACCGACGCGGTCGGCGCGACCTTCAGTAACGAGGCAAAGGACGTGCCCGGGCCGCCGTCGACGGAAACCACCTCGATGTCCGGATGCCTGTCACGGAGCGCGGCAATGGCGTCTTCGAACTGCGCTGACGATTGCGCGAACACCAGGTCAGGGGCCACGCGTCTCGCGCAGTGCAGCAGGCGCGTGCGATCATTCGGTATCAGCGAAAAGGAGGGGCTGATCGGAACGACCGGAACGCCCGCGGTCAGGCATCCGAGCGTCAACAGCGCGTGCTCGATGGAATTGCCCGACAGGATGAGGACGGCCGACTTGCCGTTGAGGCGCCGATCGGTCAGCGCCTGCGCGACAGCCTCGGCCGCGTCGAGCGCCTCGCCGTAGGACACGGATCGCCACGCACCGACGGGCCCTTGCCGTTCCCGCAGGAATGGCCGGTCCGGATGCCGCGCAGCCCGCGCCGCCAGGATATGTCCGATCGACGGCGGTACCGTGCCGGCCGGATGCTTGGACGCGATTAAGAAGCAGCCGTCGGCGCGCGACTCGACCTTGATGTCGGGGCCACGCCAGCCAAGCGGCTTGAAGGGAGGTAACGAACCGTTCATCGGAATCTCTCCGGAGGATCATCATCGACACGCCTAAAATCTCTGTCGGCGGTCGAAATTGACCCTTTCGCGTCCCACATTTCGACCTTCCCGTTCGCGGCAGACCATTTTTCAGCATTGACACTAGTATACTATATTTATATTTACGCATCCATACAAGGCGCAATGCCAGCGAGAAGGGGAGCGCGGATTCTTCCGCAATTATCGTATGGACGCACCAGCAAGTCCCGCCGCGCTCGAACCGACCCTGCTCGACTCGCTGATCCGGATCGCGCCTTCGATCAGCCCGCACGCCAATGCCATCGACAATCTCGAGAGACTATCGGGCGGGGCAACACAGGAAATCTGGCGTTTCGTGGTCATCGGCCCGAACGGTCGCGACAGCAAGATCCTGCGCCGGGCACGCCAGGGTGCCAAGGTGGGAGAGACCGGCATCGGGCTCGAGATGGAAGCCGAATTGGTCGCCGCGGCGGCCGCGGCGGGCGTGCCCGTCCCCCGTGTCGATTATGTGCTTCGGCCCGCCGACGGACTGGGGCGCGGCTACGTCATGAACTGCATCGACGGCGAGACGCTCGGCGGACGGATCGTCAAATCCGAGAAGTTCGCCGCGGCACGCCAGACGCTGGCCAGCGACTGCGGGACGATCCTTGCCCAAATCCACGCCGTCGATCCGGCGCGCTTTGCCTGGCTCGATCGTCGCTCACCGGTCCAACTCGTCGATCAATGGCTCGCGGTCTACAGGGCGGGGAGCGTCGTACGCCCAGTGTTCGAGCTCGCCTTTCGCTGGCTCGCCAGTCATGTCCCAGCGGACCCCGACCGCCCCGCGCTCGTGCACGGCGACTTCCGCAACGGCAATCTGATGATCGGCCCCGAAGGTGTACGAGCGGTCCTCGACTGGGAACTCGCGCATATCGGCGATCCGATGGAAGATTTGGGCTGGCTCTGCGTGAACTCATGGCGGTTCGGATGCATCGACCGGCCGGTTGGCGGCTTCGGCCGGCAAGAGGATCTGTTCGACGCCTATGAGCGGCAGTCTGGCCGCCGAGTGAATCGGACGGCGATCCGCTGGTGGGAAATATTCGGGACGATCCGCTGGGGCGCGATTTGCGCCGGCGGGCTCGCCAATTTCCGCCTCGCCGACCCGACGATCGAACGGGCGATGATTGCCCGGCGAGCGTCGGAAACCGAGATCGACCTCCTCCGGCTCTTGAGTGACTAGCCATGCAAGATCAGCCCGGTCCGCACGAAATCCTCACGGCGGTCGCCGCCTTTTTGCGCGACGTCGTCGTGCCGGAGAGCCTGCCCCGGACGGCATTCCAGGCGCGCGTGGCAGCCAACGCCGTTGACCTCGTCCGACGCCAGATACTTCTCGGCCCCGCCAGCGACGAAGCTGAAAAAGCCAGCCTCGCACGACTGCTTGGCGAAGAGCTTTCGCTCGCAGACGCAAACGCCGCGCTCGCCGCCAGAATCGCCGACGGCACGCTGGATGCGTCGACAGCCGGTGTGAAGGAGCATTTGCGCAAGACGACGCTCGCCAAGCTCGCCGTCGATCAGCCGACCTATTCCGGATACCGCGCGGCACTTGCCGATGCGCCCGCCGCAAAGGACTGACATGGATTTTTCCCTTCCCGTCGAGCTCATCAACTATCTGGCGGAACTTGACCGGTTCATTGATGCCGAAATCAGGCCGCTGCAGGCTCAGGACGACAACGAGCGGTTTTTCGACCATCGCCGCGAACACAGCCGGACGGATTGGGACAATGACGGGCTCCCGCGTCCCGAATGGGAGAGGCTGCTCGCCGAGGCACGTCGCCGGGCCGACAGGGCTGGCCACCTTCGGTTCGCCTGGCCCAAGGAGTATGGCGGAAAAGGCGGTTCAAATCTCTGGATGGCGGTCATCCGCGAGCATCTCGCGGCCAAGGGTCTTGGATTACACAACGACCTCCAGAATGAGCACTCGATCGTCGGCAACAATCCCTTCGTGGTCATGTTCAGGGAGTTCGCGACGGCGGAGCAGAATGCGCGCGACGGCGAAAAGCTGCTTCGCGGCGAGATGATCACGGCGTTCGGGCTGACCGAGCCCAACCATGGTTCCGAC
Source organism: Bradyrhizobium sp. INPA03-11B (assembly GCF_040446015.1). Lineage (NCBI taxonomy): Bacteria > Pseudomonadati > Pseudomonadota > Alphaproteobacteria > Hyphomicrobiales > Nitrobacteraceae > Bradyrhizobium > Bradyrhizobium sp. INPA03-11B. The sequence goes on along the minus strand of NZ_JASGSR010000021.1, from coordinate 22,583 downwards.
GCCACGTTCATGGAAACCCGTGCGGAGAGGCGGGAGCGCGACGGCAGGTCCGGCTGGCTCCTCAACGGGGAAAAGATGTGGACGACCGGCATGCATGTCGCGACACACGTCATGGTCTTCGCGCGCACGTCGGGCGCCGACGGCGACGCGCGGGGCATCACCTGTTTTGTGGTGCCGGCTAACGCGCCGGGCGTGAAGATCGAGGAGTGGTTGTGGACCTTCAACATGCCCACCGATCATCCGCGCGTGAGCTTTACCGACGTCTGGCTGCCCGAGCAAAGCTATTGGGGTGAAGTGGATCGTGGGCTTGGGCTCGGCCAGAGCTTCGTCCATCAGAACCGGATCCGCCAGGCAGCATCCTCGCTCGGGGCCGCCGCATTTTGCGTCGAGGAAAGCGTGAAATATGCCCGCGAACGGAGGCCGTTCGGCAAACCGCTTGCGGACAATCAGGCGATCCAATGGCCGCTGGTCGAACTGGCGACCCAGATCGAGATGCTGCGCCTGCTGATCCGCAAGACGGCCTGGGAAATGGACCGGATGGACCATAAGCAGATCGAGCGGACGCTGTCGGACAAGGTGTCGATGTGCAACTATTGGGCGAACCGGCTGGTCTGCGAAGCCGCCGACCGCGCGATGCAGGTCCATGGCGGCATCGGCTATTCACGGCACAAGCCGTTCGAACATATCTATCGCCACCACCGCCGCTATCGCATTACGGAGGGCGCCGAGGAAATTCAGATAAGAAAAGTCGCCGCGTTTCTGTTCGGCTATACCGGCCCGAAGAAAATCGGCCGTGAACAGCCGGCGGCATGACCGATGGAAATGCGCGCTGCCGTCATCCGCACCCCCGGCGCTGACTTCATGATCGAGTCGGTCGAGCTGGACGAGCCACGCGCCGACGAAATGGTCGTGCGCATCGCCGGGGTGGGATTGTGTCACACCGACCTGTTCGCACGCGAAGGGAATATCATGCCGCTCCCGGCGGTGTTCGGGCATGAGGGGGCAGGCATCGTCGAGCGTGTCGGCGCAGACGTCCGCAAGGTCGAGCCAGGCGATCATGTCATCATCAGCTTCCGCTCCTGCGGCCATTGCCCGTCGTGCCGATCCGGCCTGCCCAGCTATTGCCGCTGGATGCCGGCGCTCAACTACATGGGCTCGCGGACCGACGGCTCGGCTACAATCAGGGCGCAGGGCGTCGCGGTCGCTGCCAATTTCTTCGGCCAGTCGTCGTTTGCGACCCATGCGCTGACGTCCGAACGCAATGTCGTGAAGGTTGCCCGGGACTTGCCACTGGCCACGCTTGCTCCCCTGGGCTGCGGCGTGCAAACCGGTGCCGGCGCCGTGATGCGCGCACTCAATTGTCCGAATGGGTCGTCGCTTCTTGTCTGCGGCGGCGGCACCGTCGGATTGAGTGCCGTGATGGCTGCCGTGGTGCAAGGCTGCAGCACCGTCGTCGTGGTTGAGCCTCATGCTGCCCGACGCGCGCTCGCATTGGAGCTTGGTGCGACCCACGTGCTTGATCCGGTTGAGGTCAGCGATCTGCCGAGCGCAGTCCATGCAGTGATCGGCGTGGGGGTCGATTTTGCGCTCGACACGACCGGCCGCAAGGACGTTCTGCACGAAAGCCTGGCCTGCCTCGCTCCGCACGGCACGCTGGGTCTGCTGGGTGTCGCGGCACACGGTGCGGCCATCGCGGGTGAGATCAACCAGCTCATCACCTACGGCCGGTCGATCCGTGGGATCAATATCGGCGACGTCGATCCCGACACGTTTCTTCCCGAATTGCTGGCTCTTCACCATGACGGTCGGTTCCCGTTCGACCGGCTGATCAGGACCTATCCGTTCAGCGCGATCAACGAGGCCGTGTCAGACCAGCACGACGGCCGGTGCATCAAGGCCGTCTTGCTCATGGATCCGGCATGACCGAAAGAGCTCGTCCGAGCGCGTGTACCTCGGCGGTGATCGGTATTCCTGACGACGAGACGGGAGAATGCGTGGTCGCGGTCATCGAGCCGGTGGATCGGACGGAAGCCGGACCGCGCGCCTGGCCGCAGATCCTGGCGCCTTCGCGCGTCAGCGGGAATCCAGACGCCGCGACATATCGACCTGGTCGAGGAATTGTGGCTCTGGCCTACGGGCAAGTTTGTTCAAGCGGCTCATCCGCGATCGCTACCTGAAAGGACACGCCATGACCGCCAAAGATGTTCGCATTCCCGACGATATCGCCGCCGTCCTCGTCGATCCCAAGGCCTATGCCGACAACCGCATCGAGGACGCCTATCGCTGGCTTCGCGCCAACAATCCGCTCGGCGTTGCCGAGCCTATCGGGTTCGATCCTTTCTGGGTGGTCACGCGTCACGCCGACATTCTCGAGGTCAGTCGGCAGAACGCGATTTTCCACAATGGCGACCGCGCGACGACGCTGGTCGACAAGATTGGCGACGCCAACGTCCGCGCGATCACTGGCGGAAGCCCGCATCTGGTTCGATCACTGGTACAGATGGATGAGCCCGACCACCGCAAGTATCGGGCGCTGACAACGACCTGGTTCTCGCCGCGCAACGTCCGGGCACTCGAGGACGCGACCCGCGACATGGCACGCGCCGCGATCGACCGGATGGCGGCCACGGGCGGCGCCTGCGACTTCGTCGGCGCGGTCGCGCTGGGTTATCCTTTGAGGGTGATCATGCGTATCCTCGGCGTGCCCGAGGAAGACGAGGCGCGGATGCTGAGCCTCACCCAGGACATCTTCGGCACTCACGATCCGGAGAAGCGGGCGGAAATCGCCGCACTGCCGCCCGCGATCCAGGGGCAATTGATCGCGGCCGTGATCGCGGACTTCACCGCCTATTTCGGGACGATCAGTGCCGATCGTCGGGCCAATCCTCGCGATGATGTCGCCAGCATCATTGCCCATGCGACGATCGATGCTAAACCGATCTCCGAGAAGGAAGCAACCGGCTACTACCTGATCATCGCGACCGCCGGGCATGACACGACCTCGTCCTCGCTGGCGGGCGGCATCGCGGCGTTGGCGAGCGATCGTAATCTGTTCGAGCGGATGAAGACGAGCCTCGATCTGATCCCAGGTTTTGTCGAAGAGGCGATCCGCTGGACCACGCCGGTCAAGACGTTCATGCGGACCGCCACCGAGGACACCGAATTGTCAGGTCGCAAGATTGCCAGGGGCGACTGGCTGATGCTCTGCTACGCATCGGGAAACCGCGATGAAGCGGTGTTCGATCGGCCATTCGAGTTTCGCCCGGACCGTCCGGCAACCAGGAACGTCGCCTTCGGCTACGGAGCGCATCTTTGCCTGGGTCAGCACCTTGCACGGCTGGAACTGCGCATCTTCCTGGAGGAACTGCTGCCGAGGCTTTCGTCCATCTCACTGGATGGGCCGATCGACATGATTGCGTCGTGCTTCGTCAACGGGCCGCGTCACCTGCCGATCCGCTTCGAATTGAATTGAGCCGTCGGTAGGGCCTTGACGCCGCGATGGACCGCCTGATTGCGAAAACGGGCCGGGCTCAACACGGCGTGCAGATCGTCGCATCCGCGCGACCCACAACGACACCTTGTTCGAAGCCCGGCCTGCCACACGTCTCAGAACGCCACCGATACGCCGGTATAGACCGTCTGTTCGGTACAACTCCGATTGTTTGTGCCGTTCGCGAAGAAGCAGCTCCGATTGGCAACGTTGCCATCATCCAGCCCGTACTTGTTCTTCCAGTAGCGATAGGCCACAAACGCGTCGACGAGGTGGGCGTATTTCTGACCCCATAGCGCCTTGCTGACATCGAAGGTCAGGCGGATCGGCTCGGCGTTGATTTCGATCGCCGTGTTCATGCTGGGCGGCAGCGTGTATGCTCCATAGGCCCCATTGCCCTTCGGCCCGTAGATTCCGGCGCGACCACTGATCGAAAAATACTGCATGCTCTCGGGCAGGAAGCCGAGGTCCATGCCGTAGCCGACCTCCAGCGCCCAAGTCGGGCGATAATGAAGGTTGCCATCGATCGTTCCGGTGAAGCCCGGCGGCATCACGCCCGTGTAGGGCAGCCAGCCGATGACGCCAGGCCCAGCAGCCGTATTCCCGGCGATGTTCGAATAAGCGGTGATGGAGTGGTTCCATTCCTGATAGTAGAGCGGCGCGATCTTCAGATAGCCCTGGTACGGCAGATCGAACGCGAACTGCAAACCAGCGACCACCGCCTTCTTGGCCGGCGCCAGAAAGGTGTCCGCCGTTCGGAACTCACCGCCAACTTCGAAGGAAACATTGCGCAAGGCTCCATGTCTGAAAGCCTCGGTATGGAATATTTCGTTGAAGCCGAACGTGCTGCGGAGCGAGGCATTGATCTCATCGCCTCCGGCGCATGGCGCGATCTGGCCGAAGGCCGCCTCATTCAACAAGGTGGAACACGGTGAACCGGGATCGGTGCGGTCGGACCTCAGATACTCGGTATAGAACGTGTTGGTGCCATAGCTCCAGATATTTTCGTGGCTGAAGCTGTAAACCTGCTTCAAGGTCGAAGCGCTCTGCCCCGGCGCGGTTGCGTTCGGCAATACGCCGTAGCCAAGGCGATTGTCGATGCGCTGGAAGAATGGCGCACCAAAGACCGACCCCACCGCGGGCATGCCCGGAATGTCCTGACCGAGTTTCATGCTGATGCCGGCGTAGACGGTGTTGTTGGAACAGCTGCCGTTGTAGGCCCCTCGGGTGACACAGGTGGGATCGACACGCTCATTATAACCGCTGACGTTGCGCTCATATTTCCACGCCGCCCAGACGTCGACGAGATGAGAGTATTGCGGTCCCCAGAACAGCTTGCCCGCGTCGAGTGTCACGCGAATCGGTTCAAGCGAATATGTGGTGACGCGGGAACTCCGTCGATCCGCCACGATCGATCCATAGGCACCGGTGCCCCTGAAGTCGCGGATCGAACCGCGGCCGCTGATCGAGAAGTATTGCAGGCTTTCCGGCAGGAAGCCGAGTGGCATGTCGTAGTTGAAATCGAACCCCCAGCTGCCTGGGAACGGCACAATTCCGTCGGGAAATCCTGTAAAAGGTGGCGCCGTCCCGATAAACCCGCTGATGCTGAACGGGAGAACATTCGCGCCATAGCCCCAGGTCTTCCAGAAGACCGGGCTCACATTGAAGTAACCCTTGTAGGGCAATCCGAATGTAAACTGCAGTCCGGCGGTTACATCGTTGCCGCCGGGCGCGGTCAGCAGATTGCCCGTGAAGGCACTGGCCCCTGCCACAAACGAAATGCCCGCGAGCGGCCCAACCGAGAACGCCTTCGTGTCAAACAATTCGTTCCAGCCAAGCGTGCTGTGCACCGACGCGCTTGCATAGTTCGCACCCGCGCACTGACCGAGCGGAGCCGAAATGGTCCCGACACATGGTGCGGTGGGAGCCGAATGATCCGTGGTTATATATGAGAGCGCGACGAGATTGGTGCCGTAGGCCCACGCATCAAAATGAGTGTATGTCGCGAGATTATAGTTGGTCTTGTCGGTGTATCCCGGAGCCGCGCCGCGGAACCAGGAATAGGTGATGCGGTTATCGTTGATGAAGAAAAATGGCAGCTCCGCTTTTGGCTTGGCTTCGAGCTTGGGCGCCTTGGTTGATACCCGAACATCGGGCGCCTGATCCGCCGCCTGCGCTCCACCGCAAATGACAAACCCAGCCGCAACGCCCAATAACACACGTGCCCAAGTCATGCTTACCCCCTCAATCTTGTTTGTGTCTCCACCTGAACGCCGGATCGTGAGCCGCTCGGAACTAACTCGCGTGCCCGTCGGATATCCGTTGTGAGCGGCCGGCTCGGCCGCTTCGACAAGGACCTGCATTCGCCCGGCCGCGCGCATCGTGATCCCGACCAACCGCCGTTCGACGTCGATCCAAACCGCCCTTCAATGCCTTCAAGGCGAACTGCATCGCCCGCCAGAAACTGAACGCGCGGGACATTGATGTCCGTCGGCGCGGCGATCGCCGGCTCGGCCTGATGGTCGAGTTTGAAATGTCGCTTGCTGCGATCAGACAGGCGGCGGCGACGCCCCATCGGACCATCTGGCGAAGCGATCTCGCGGTCCTCGATAAGGGCCGAACGGTCGTGCGACGGCGCACCGAACATGCCGAGAGGCATGTCTCGCAAGACGACGCGATCGCTGATGGGGCCGCGCGACAGGCCGCGCGTGAACCGGGGGGGGCCGACGGATTGTTGACGCCAACAACCCGCCGCCTCTCGGCGGTGAATGCGGACGCGGCTTGCAGCCCGTCGCTCAGGTTCTCCGATCGCCCGGACGCGGTAACGACGATATCGTCATCCCGTTGTTCGGCATCGGTGGTCGACGTGTCTCGTGCACGTGTCGGCGCCGCCATGACCATGCCGGCTGCCGACGCCAACAAAGGCGCCCCCATCATCCACCCTCCCTGCCGGCGCGCAGCTGCGCGCGGCTACCCTTCTGCGAGGGTCGGCTAGAGCATATGTGGGGATATTATTCTATGTCAATATATTAATCATCAAGTATTGATCTGAATGCGACCAGGTTTGACGCCGCCGGCATTGACGCCGCCGGCATTGGTGGCTGCCCCCGGTCACGCAGCCGTCATGCGCGGCCGCAGCCGGCGTCGTACTCTCCCGTCAGTTCAACTTGAATATATTTATCAATTCGAATAGCAATTTGATTGAGGACCACGACGTTAACGCGGCACAGGAGTTTCGCATGACAGTTGGACGCCTAGCCGGGAAGACGGCGATTGTTACCGGCGGTGCCTCGGGCATCGGCCTCGCGACCGTCCAGCGGTTCGTCGCGGAAGGCGCCAGCGTGGTATTTTGCGATCTGTTACCGGAGGCCGGGCGAGAGCTCGCGGCATCGCTCGGCGACGCGGGCAAACTCCATCACAGCAGGCGGGCGGCAGGCGGACCGAATGACGGCGATGCGATCGCGGGCGAACTCGGCGCGCGCGCCGTCTTCGTTGCCGCCGATGTCACCGACCAAGCGTCGCTGGCCAAGGTGTTCGAGACGGCCGTCAAGCAATTCGGAGGTCTCGACATCCTGGTCAACAACGCCGGCGTCGGTGGGGGCGAGGGGCCGATCGAAACATGTCCGCGCAGCCTGTTCGACCGAACGCTCGCGGTCAATTTGCTGGGCCCGTGGCTCGGCATCAAGCTCGCTTTTCCACTCCTGCGTGCGAGAGGGGGCGGATCGATCGTGACGACGTCGTCGGTCTCGGCGCTTCTGGGCATGCCCGGTCAGGGTGCGTACGGCGCTTCAAAGGCCGCTGTCCTGCAGTTGACGCGCGTCGCGGCGATCGAAGGAGCGAGCGACTTCATCCGGGTCAACGCGGTTTGCCCAGGTGGCGTTTCGACACCGATCATCTATGACAGCCCATTGCTGGCCCGAGGAATTGACCCCGCACTGGTCGGCCAGGGCCTGGGGCGCGCGCAGCCGTTGCCGCGTGCCTGCCAACCCGAAGACGTTGCCAACACCATCCTCTGGCTTGCATCCGAGGAAAGCGGCTTTGTGACCGGGCAGGCGATCAACGTCGACGGCGGCCTGACAATAGAGTTCGATTCCAAACACCGGCGTCAGATCGATACTTGACGATCACCCGCGACGGGCCTGCGAACAGCCCACCGATCAGTCGACGTTCTCGTAATAGGGCATCACGACGGTGTCCTTGGCAGGGGCCTTGGCCGCTTCCTTTGAGGGTTGCACGCGCGGCTTGATCCCGACCATGTTCACGGTCACCGGATTGATGACTGAACCATCGATGCGCACGTTGATACAGCTCGGTTTGCCGCTGGCCAGCGCTGCCGCCAAGGCCGGTGCGATCTGGTCGAGCCTGTCGATGCGATCGCCGTGTCCGCCGAACGCCACGGCGACCTTCTCATATGCGCTGTCGGCGAGTTCGACCGCGGCGCGCTTGTCGCGGCCATAGATCAGATCCTGACCGTTCTGCGACATGCCCCAGCAGGCGTTGTTGAGCACTACCGTATGAACGTTGAGTCCGTGACGGACCATCGTGTCGAATTCCCCGATATGGAATCCGACCGCGCCGTCGCCGGCGAAGAGGACGACTGGCCGGTCGGGGAACGCGCGGGCCGCGCCGATAGCAAAGCCCTGGCCGACACCCAACGTACCGAGATAGCCGGTGATCAGGGAGGCGCCAGTGCCTTCAGGGCGGATGTGATCGCGCAACCAGACCGAGGACTCCCCGCCGTCGCAGACCACGACGGCATTGCTGGGCAACGCGGCCGCCAGTGCCTTGGCGGCGTGATACGGATGCAGAAGTCCGATCTCACTCTCGGCCGGAGCCGCCTCCCACTGTCGGCCGGGAATTGTGCGTGCTGCGCGTAGCGATGCTGCCCAGTCGCCATAATCCGGCCAGGAACGGGCTTCGCCTGCCGCCGCGAGGGCCAGAAGCGCTTGTCGACAATCGCCGATCACAGCGAGGTCGATCGGCCCGGCGCGGCCGGGCTCGGCAGCGTCGATTTCGATCTGTGCGACCTTGGCATCGTGGGGGATCAGCCCATGGCGACCGCCGGTAAACAGTCCGATCCGAGTTCCTAGCAGCACGACGAGATCCGCCGACCGACCGATCGCGGCGGCGATCGGCATGCTGACCGCGGTACCGCCATAAAGCGGATGATCCTGGGGCAGAATGCCGTCGGCCTTGTTTTGCGTGACGACCGGCACGCCGGAGAGCTCGGCAAAGGTGCGCAAGGCGCTACCGCTGCGTGACAAGGTCGCGCCACCGCCAGCGACGATGACCGGGCGCTTTGCAGCGGTGAGAAGGTCGAGCAGGGCTGTTACCTGGTCCGGCGCGGGCGCGGGCGCCTCGCTCGTGAAGTTGACCAGCCCGTCCGAACGCGCGGGCAGCGGGATAGGCGTGAACATGACATCGATCGGGATTTCGAGGAGCACGGGGCCCGGGGTGCCGCCTGTCGCCCGACGGATCGCCTGCTCGACCACCTCGGGGAGGCGCGCGCCGTTGGTCACGCGGTAGGACCATTTTGTCACATGGCTAGCCGCCGCGACCTGGTCGATACCGCCTTGCAGCGTGTTGAGATCAGCCTCCCGCGTCGATGGCGCCCCCACCACGAACAACACCGGCATGCGATCGAGGTAGGCGTTGGCGATCGCGGTGTACGCATTGGTGAAACCGGGGCCCGCCGTCACCACGGCGACGCCGATCTTGCCGGTCGCTCGAGCATAAGCTTCAGCGGCGTGACCGGCCGACGCTTCATGGCGCGTATCGGTCAGACGGATGCCGTGGTTGCGACAGGCGACCAGGAAGGCATCGAGATGGCCGCCATGGAGGGTGAAAACGTCCTGCACGCCAGCCGCACCCAATGTTCGGGCCAGCAACGCGCCGCCGGTGACCTGCTCCATATCGCTCTCCTCGTGTCGCGCAACTGCCCTTGCCGGGTTGCCGTTGGCGGCAGCCTAGGATGGTGCAAATGAAACTACAAGAATATAATAATCTATCTATATTGAAATTTGCGTTGTGTCGGGCGACTGTGACGAGCAGGCTGCCGTACGGGCGACGACGGCGACGATTGCTCATGGTCAGGAGGATGCCAGGTGAGCTTTTCCAATTGGATGGTTGCGCATTTCGAGCCGGGGACCGGCGAACAGGCCGGCGCAGGCGCGGAAGGCCGGCCGAACGGCGACTGGCTTCCAGTCACGCTGCCGGGGGACATTCACCAGTCGCTGTTCGAGGCCGGCCTGCTCTGCGATCCGCACGGTGAGGGAGGCGAGGAGGGCTGCCGGTGGATATCGGACAAGGAATGGTGGTGGCGCCACGTCTTCGACGCGCCGGAAGCGGCGCCGGGCGAACGGCTGATCCTGGTGCTGCACGGTCTCGACACCTTTGCCACGGTCTGGCTCAACGGCGTCGAAGTGACGACGTCGGACAACATGTTCCTGGGCGTCGAAATCGATGTTACCCGGTCGGTGCGGCCGGGCAACAATCTGCTCGCGATCCGGTTCGATCCCGTGGCGTCACGGCTCGACGGTTGCGAAGCGCCGACCTGGCCGGGGGTCGGCGGCCAGACCGCGCAAACCAAGCGGAACCTGGTGCGCAAGGCGCAATTCGGCTGGGGATGGGATTGGGGTCCGGTCCAGCCCACGATAGGGGTGTGGCGGCCCGTCGAGCTCAAGCGGCAACGCTCCGCAGCGATCGACACGCTGCAATTCCGGACGCTGTCGATCGCTGCCGACAGAAGCGCCGCGGTGACGATTGAGCTCGAGGTCGATGCGTTTGCGCCCCCGGCGGCGCTCACGGCGCGGATCGAGATCGTCGACCCTGACGGCGCACCGCTGATCGCGCAGGAGGTCGAGCTCAACGGTGAGGACAGGCATCGCGGGGCAACGCTGGCCGCTTCGATCGCGAATGCGAGATTGTGGTGGACCAAGGACCTGGGCGATCAGCCGCTCTACCGCGCCACGGCGATCCTGCGATCCGGCAGCCAGGAAATCGATCGGCGCGATGTGCGCGTCGGCATCCGCACCATCGCGCTCGATACCTCGCCCGATCCCGACGAGCCGGGTACCGATTTCTTCCGTTTCGTCCTCAACGGGCGGCCGATCTTCGCCAAGGGCGCCTGTTGGATTCCCGCCCATTCGCTGGTCGGGCTGCTCACCGAGGCGCAGTATCGGCCGTTGATCGAAGCTGCGCGCGACGGCGGCATGAACATGCTGCGCGTCTGGGGCGGCGGCATCTACGAGCATGATGCGTTCTACGATTTGTGCGACGAATGTGGCGTCCTGGTCTGGCAGGATTTCATGTTCGCCTGCGCGCCCTATCCGGACAAGGATCCGGCGATGATCGCGTCGGTCCGCGCGGAGGCGGCCTATCAGGTGCGGCGCTTGCGTCACCATCCCTCACTCGCCTTGTGGTGTGGCAACAACGAGAATCAGTTCATCCAGGATTTCGTCAACGAAGCGGTCGGCCGCAGGCTCCCGCTCGAAGGCGCCCATTTCTACGACGATGTGATCCCCGAACAGGTTGTCGCGCTCGACCCAATGACCCCCTATTGGCCCGGCAGCCCGTTCGGCGGTCCGCATGCCAATAGCATGCGGGGCGGCGATCTTCACAATTGGACAGTGTGGCATGGCCTGCCGCCGGTGCCGGACGACCGTTCGATCGGCAGTGTCGATCGCAGTCCGGCAGGGGTCGATTACCATCGCTATGCCGAGGACATGGGGCGTTTCATCAGCGAATTCGGCATCCAGGCGTCACCGGTGATGGAGACGCTGCGCCGTTCGGTCCCCGCCGACCAGCTCACGCTCAAGAGCCCGGCGATGGAGAACCGGATCAAGGACAATCCGAGGAACAAGGTCGATGGGATCATGGAGCCGGTTACCGGCCTTCCCACAACGATCGAGCAATATGTCGACTTCACCCAGATCACCCAAGCCGAGGGCCTCAAGTTCGGGATCGAGCATTTCCGGCGTCGCAAGCCGCATTGCTCGGGCACTCTGATCTGGCAGCTCAACGATTGCTGGCCCGGGGTGAGCTGGAGCGTGATCGATTTCCATGGGTTCCAGAAGGCGGGCTATCACTATGTCAGGCGCGCATATGCGCCGGTCCTGGCGTCGTTCAAGCTGCTCGGTGACGGTGCGGTCGAATTGTGGATCACCAACGATCGTGCGCAGGCCGTAGCTGGCAACCTGACGATCGAGCTCGTCGACCTGCTCGACGGCTCGATGTGGCGCGAAACGATCGCCTACGACGTTGCAGACAATTTCAGTGCCGCGATCTGGCGGGCCGATCCCGGCAAGCTGGGCGCCGCACCTCGGCGAGCGTTAACCGTGCGGACGGCGAATGACGTCTTTCCAGCGAACCGGCATTTCTTCGCGGCGATCAGGGATCTGCCGCGGCCGGTGAGCACCGCGCCCAAGGTCAGGATTGAGAAGACCGGGATGGGCGAGCTTTCGGTCGATCTGTCGGCTTCCGCCTATCTATTCTTCGTGCACATGTTGGTGGCGTCGCCGACCGCCTGGTTCAGCGACAATTACTTCGACATGATGGCGGGCGAGAGCCGGCGGATCACGATCGGCGATCCCGGCCACGACCTGCAGCTCGATGATCTCGTCGTGAGGAGCCGCTGACGCGTCAGGCGAGCGCCGCCCCGAATTGGCGCTCGGCCGGTCGAGCTACGAAGAGCGCGAGGTGCGTTTGCTTGCCGACTATTTCGCGCATGATTATGGGCCTGATGTGCGGCGCGACGATTTGGCCGGACAGATATCCTGATTGCCGCGGCGTAGTGTTCTGGACGCGAAATCGCGCTCGATCTCGCCGAGCGAATGGCGTGGACCGTCCGGCTGCTTGGCGTCACTTCGTCCTGTCCGCGCCGGCTGCGGCTCTCGCGATTTCAGCCCCTCATCGCAATCGCGCTCCCGCGGCAGCGATTGCGTGTCTCGGTAAATATAGTTGACTATAATAATCATTGTTGATACTGCGATCGTGGTCGGCGCCCGACACACGGGCCGTTATGGAGGATGCGATGAACGATCAGGCAGCTGCTGTGAACAGCAACGAGGCCGCGGCGCAAATGCTCAACGCCAGTCAGGCCGGGCGCACATGCGACCCTGCAGACAACGCCCATGATCTGAGCCTGCTCAAGCCCGAACAGGCGCAAAGCTGGACCGAGAAGGGCTATTTCATCGTGCGCGGCGTGGTCGATCCCGAGACCTGCACGGAAATGACGCGCAAGGCGATCGCGACCTTCACGCGCGCCGAAGAGGGGCAATCAGGGCTCGGCGGGCATCACATCGGTGAAGACGGGTCGATCGCGGTCGAGGAAGCGGCGCGAGTCAATTCGGGCGAAGCGGCCGACCAACGGATGTCGAAGCTGTTCAACATTCACCGGAAGCCGATCTTCCGGGATTTCGCGCTCCATCCCGAGATCCGCACGATCATGCGTGCAATCCTCGGGCCCGACGCGGCCTGCTTCAATTCGCAGTACATCTTCAAGAATCCCGGCGTATGGGGGCAGCCCTGGCATCAGGATTCGCTCTACTATCAGTTCGACCTAATGCCACAGATCGGCGTGTGGCTCGCGACCAGCCGGGCGACAGTCGAGAATGGCTGCCTGTTCGTGGCGCCGGGCTCGCACAACGAGCCGATTCATGCCGTGGTACCGGACGCGCGTCCCGGTTCGAATTACGGGTATCTCGAGGTCGTCGACTACGACTTCTCCGCGGCGGAGCCGGTGCTCATGGAAGCCGGCGACGTGCTCATCTTTCACAGCTTCCTGATGCACATGTCGAACGACAACAAGTCGGACGAACGGCGATCAGCATTGGTCTATCACTACGCCAATGCCAATACGAAGCATATCGGTATCCAGTCCAAGACCATCGACTTCATGCGCGTCTGAACCATTGCGCGACGATGATTGTCCGGAGGGCGGAATGACCGATTTCGGCTCAAGCTTCGTCATGTCGATCGCCGGGGAGCCGGTAGCCACCGACTCGACCATCGATGTGATCAATCTGGCAACCGAGGAAGTGCTCGCGCGCGCACCAGCCGCCGCGACCAAGCAGTTGGGTGCCGCGGTCGCAGCATCGTACGCGTCGCAACGCCGAAGCAGCGAGCAGGGCAACTGGGGCCGCAGGGAGAGCAGATGAGCCGACAGCGCCAGGGGCATAATCGCCTTGATTTCAAGACCCGCAACGCGTTTGGTATCGGCGCCCTTTCGAGCGGCCTTGCCGGTCATTCGATTACGGCTTTGGCCTTGCTGTTCTACAATCAGGTCGTCGGCATGCCGCCCGCGTTGGTCGGGCTCGCCCTCATGATCTCGCTCGTCGCCGACGCATTCTGGGATCCGGCGATCGGCCTATGGTCGGATTCCACGAGGTCCCGGCTGGGACGGCGGCATCCCTTCATGTATGCGTCGATCGTGCCCGCGAGCCTAGCCTTCTGGGCGTTGTGGAATCCCCCGATCGGGATGTCGACACCCGCCACCTTCGCCTACCTGCTCGGGTCGATCATGGCGATGCGATTCTTCGTCAGCCTGTACGAGATTGCCAGCACCGCGCTGATCCCTGAAATCGTGCCGGATTATGATGCGCGCACAAGTCTGATTGCGGGACGCTATTTCTGGGGCGTGATTGGCGCAGGGCTCGCCAGCGTTTTGGCCTTCCAGGGCTTCCTGTCGGATCGAGTTGGCGGCATCACAAATGTCGCCGGTTATGCGCGTTACGGCGTCGCCGGTGCGCTTATCATCGCGATAACCGTCGTGCTGTCGACCGCCGGCACGCATCATCAAATTCCGAAACTGAGGCAACCGATCAACGCGTCGCTCAAAATGCGCGATCTCGTGCAGCAGGTCCTGGGGGCGTGTTCCAACCGGAATTTTGCGGCGATCATGATCGCGGCAATGTTTAGCGGCATCAATTCGGGAGTCTCGGGCGGATTGGGAGTTTACTTCAATCTGTATTTCTGGGGTCTATCGACCGATCAGATGTCGATACTGATCGGGCCCGGGTTGCTCTCGGCAGTGGTAGGGGTGCTTCTCGCGCCAATGATCTCGAAGCGATTCGGCAAGCGCCGAGTCGTGTTGTGGACTTTCGCGCTCGCGATGTTAACCGGGACCCTGCCGATCGGGCTGAGGCTGCTCGGATTGCTGCCCGGCAACGACTGGCCGTGGCTCATGCCCTTCCTGGTCGTCGAGACCTTCCTCGCCGCCACGCTTGGTCTGATCGGCTTGGTTGTGGTGACCTCGATGCTGGCCGACGTGGTTGAAGATAACGCGGTACGAACCGCTCAGCGGTCAGAAGGCCTGTTCTTTTCGGCCATTTCCGTGCTGGGCAAATGCGTGACCGGAGTTGGGACGCTCATCTCCGGCTTGATGCTCAGTTGGATCCATTTTCCCATCAACGCCGAGCCGGACCATGTCGATGCCTCGCTGATGCACCAACTGGGATTGATCTATGTCCCTATCGGCATCGTACTGAGCATCCTGTCGCTCTTCTGTCTGAGTTTCTTCCGGATTGACCGAGCTCAGCACGAGGCGAACCTGTCGCTGTTGGAAAGCGCGGCCATGGCCGAGGCAGTGAGCGCGGAGTCCGGCGAGCAGCCGCAGCCGTTGATCCCGCCTCTCGACGGGAGGCCGGGTTTGGCGGTGGCACCCGTCGCTGGAGCCGCTCGGGAATGACGTAGGCCTCGGCCGTATCTTCATCTCGAGCATGGGCTTGCGGGCACTGATCGCCTCGGAAACAAGAAATAACTTCAGTCGCCATTTTGGAGAGGAAACATGATCGAAACCGAAAGCCGCAACGATCTGGTTGGGAGGTTCCGTGAAGATGGATTCGCCGTTGTTGCCGATCTGGCAGATCGAGCGCTGCTCAACGAAATGCGCGCGGTTTACGACGGGATGCTCGATGGGTCGATCCCGTGCCCCGGCACCGATCGCGAACTCGGCGGGCTGACGCGACAGATCATGCAACCGCATGCGCACCACTCGCTATTTGCCCGCAACGCGACACTCGATCGAGCCAAGGAAATCGCCGCAGAACTGATCGGGTGCGACGATCCCGAGTTCTTCTTTTCGATGTTGATCTACAAGCCTGCGGGTCATCCGCACGAGACGCCGTGGCATATGGATATGGCCTACGCCAAAATGCCGATGACACCGGCAGGCACATCCTGGCCGAACGATGTGGTGGCCCAGTTCTGGCTCGCGCTCGACGATGTCGACGACGACATGGGATGCATGGAGTTCATCCCTGGCGTGCAGGGCCGTTCGATGCCGCCGCACCGTGTCGCGTCCGGCAAGCCCGACGACGATGGGCGCCTGCTCGCGATCGTCGATCCTGCGGCGGCGCTCCCGATCGACCGGGCAGTGCGCTGTCCGCTTCGTGCGGGCTCGGCGACGGTCCACGGATATTCCGCGCCACATTACACCGGGCCGAACCGATCTGACCGGGGGAGGCGCGCCTACATATTCAGCTTCGCCGACATGAAACGGCTGACGACGCTGCTCGCGAAGTGAAGACGCCGAACGAGCTCAGCGCCGACACGCTTTCGATCGAAACGGAAATCAGGATCGCGGCGCCGCCGGCGCTTGTCTGGCCGATCCTGACGGCGTTCGCGAACTACGGTGACTGGAACCGCTACATCACGTCAATCACAGGCGTGGCAGAAGCCGGCGCGAATATCGTCGTGCGTACACGCGACACCATGTCGGGCCATGAAATGGCTCAGACGGTCAGGATCGAACGACTTGAACCTCATTTGATGCATTGGGTGGGAATGACGGTCAGCCCCAAGCAGCTTCGGAGCGACCATTTCTTCGAACTGCTGCCGGTCGCAGGAGACGAAACAGTCCTCTTGCACCGCGAGGCCTTCTCCGGCAACCTCGCCGCTGTGGTCCTAGCTCAGTACGGCGAACCGATGCGGACCAATTTCGAAACATTCAATGAGTGTCTCAAGGCGAGCGCAGAAGCCGCGCGCGGTTCAAGCGTCCGTTCCGTTCGATCGTAGATGCACAGGTGTGGAGGCTATTTTAAGCAATCTTCAGCAATATTGCACTTTGTCGCTTTTTGTCGCTCACTATCGCCGTTGTTTCCTGCTTACTGAGAATGTTGTTTCATTCTTCCACCACGAGGTTGAGGAGTAACGGTAACGGCTACCGGAATATGAGATGGTTTGATCCCCCTATGCCTTTGATCTCGGCGCGGGCGGCGACCGACTGCCACTGGAGCGCGTCATGAGGCGGCATTTGGCGGCGTTCAACGCAGTGATTGCGACGGGTAGGACGTGGCTGCAAGTCGCCTAAGCGCTGACGAAGGTCTGCGCTCGGCATCGCCGCGAACAGCCGATGTGCGCAAAACAGCTTCGGACGGTTTTTCGGCGACTGTCGATGGCGCAAATGCCGCGATCCGTGAAGATGAGAACTATGTCTACTCCATAACCCCTCAAAATGAGCGCTCCGTCTTTAGATCGTCGAATAATAAATGAGGTTGAGACCATTGTAGACTATGTGGAGGGTCACTGCTGGCCAGATGGAGCCTGACAGACGGAATACCGCACCAAAGAAGAGCCCCATCACAAAAGCATCGACAAAGATAACGCTTGGCCCGTGAATCGTGGCGAACATGAGCGAACTGCCGACTAACGCGACCCATGATCCGAATTTTTCGAGGGCGCTCTGAACCACCCCGCGAAACACGAGTTCCTCGCCAATCGGTCCCAGGACTGCGCTAGTGAACAATAGAAGCAGTATCGCTGCGAGCCCACCGTTTGCCGCAGCTTGAAAATCCGCTTGCGTGTTCGCTTCGGTGATGAAGTGGAAATAGACGGCTTCGACAATGAAGATCAGGCCAAAGCCCATCACGCCGAGCGCTATGCTGATCGCTATCCATTTGAGCGTCGTCGGACGAAAACCGAATGCCTGCCAGTTGCGAACACGATAGAGATACGCGCCGAGCAACCCAACGAAGCCGAGCGCAAAATTCATTGCGCCGGCAACGTTGATACGAAAAACGGCTTTGTCGTCGGGTTGGAGTAGTAGCCAGTATCCAAGAAAGCTAATGCCGAGGACATAAACACCGACTGCGATCGCGATCTCCGGCCACCCGGGTTGCCGGATCATTTGTGTCTGGATGGGTCGAATATCAGTCATTAGCCAGCCTCAAATCCACCAATTGCTCCGCAGTTACTTTGGTTGTTTCTATGAGTCTATCACCCGGGGCGGATAGTGCCGAAAATTGCCTACAACAGGCCGAATCCAGTGCCGCATTGCGCGAAAGCGGTGATCGACGGCGATATCGAGCCGTGGAGGACAATCGGCCGCAAGTGGCGCGACTGGTAGACCGATGACGCTGAGTTGCTGGCGTCGCAGGTTTTGAGAATTTTGCGGCGAACATTGCGCGCAAGGAAAGGACGTTGAAGCTCGATCATCTTTAGACTATCGAAAATTACATAATGGAGTCGGGTGTCCATATGGAACTGCGTTGCGGTATGCCAAGTGATATTCCCTTTATTTATCGCTTGGAAAAGCTGTACATCGAAGAAATCGAGAATGATCAGCTTGCCAGATGGCAGGATAGTATTGAGCGCCATCTCAAACAGTGGGTGAACAGCCTTCCCCACACGACCATCGCGCATTTGCGGGACATCCCGATAGGCTATCTCTTTTGGGAGCGAGAAGGCGAGAAGGCGGTGATTGCGTCGGTGAATGTCGATCCTTCGTTCAGACGCAGAGGAGTCGGTTCGGCCTTATTAAGAAGCTTTGAGGGCGAAGCTCGGCTCGCCGGATGTTCCGTGGCGGAGTTGGGCTTCGTCATCCATAATCCTGCACGCCATTTGTACGAAAGGTGCGGCTATCAGACTGCGGGGGTGAAAGGACGCTATTTGCTGATGATCAAGCACTTATGAAAGACTTTGCGACCACGTCCGTCTTGTATCGAGTTCAGCCGGATCGGAGTCTCTAATCTCCTAAGTTTCGCGGCAAAATCGACGGCGCTGATTTTTCAAGGAAACTTCTGTCGCAAAAGTCGTGTGCGAAAGTCTGACTTACGCGACTGGTTTTTGCGACACGTCGCGGCCCGGAATCCGGGCCGCTGCGGACGGGGCGCAGGTTTCAGGAGTTGCGCGACAAGACGCCTCGCCTTGATGAGCGCTCCCCGATGCCCTCAACGACAATACGGATGATGTGTCTGATTTCGTCCTCAGTGAACTGCCCTCCGGCGAGGGCTGAAAGCATCGCCTGCCCGTAGATTCCAAGAAGAACCAGCGCCATGAAATTAGAATCGTCATCCCTGCGAATGACACCCTGCCGTTGGCAGAGTATCAGAATATCCCTGACAAGCCGCTGGAATGATGGTCGATCGCGGGGCGGCCCAAGGGATGGCCGTTTGCCCGGGGCAAGGGCCAGCTTCGCAAGCGAGGGGTTCGCCAAGCACCAGCGGGCGCTGTCGAGAAAGACGCTTTCGAGCAAGGGGAACACATCGCCGCCGGCCTCTATTCGATCGCGATAGGGCGCGTCGTTTGCTTCCACGCGGGCTATGAGCTGCGAGGCTATTTCGTCTTTCGAGGCGAACAGGTTGTAGACCGTCTTGCGGGTCAGGCCCGCCGCGCATCGCGATTTCCTCAACGGAAGTGGCAGCAATCCCTTCTCCCGAAACGCCGCGTCGGCAGCATCGAGCCCGAACATCTGGATTGCGGACGGGCCAACCGTCACGGCGGCGGCCGGTTTTCACTGTTCCAACGGCAATAGTTACTACGCTGCGCAACGAAATAATCCGCTATTTGCCGCGGTAGCTAGCTGGTTTAGTAGAGGGCAACAATCTGAATACTAACCCAATTTGAGGGTGGTGCAGGTCAAGGATTTGAACCGACTCAAGGATCATTTCAAACTGGCGATGGATTGCGTACCAACCAACGGCGGCTTTTGACGGACTGCCAAGGGCCCACCTCAGAGTTAGACTTCCCTTCGGTATGAAAATAGGGCTTCGGAAATAGTGGGTCTAGCAATGTAGCGCACCCTCGCTACCAAGCGTGACCCACTACTATCGAGAGTGGGTGAACCCCTGACGGAGCGGCGACGGATCGTTATGCGCGCCATCGGTTTCGCCGGTCTAGGATCCGAGGCCAACCACCGATTGACCACCGAAACACCGTGAACAAACGGCGATAAGGGTGGTCAGTCAGGATCAAGCTTCATTGTTTTTGTCGATGTTTTCGACTGCTGAATACGTTCGGGACGCAAGGCACATCCTCACCTCGCGGGCTCACAAGCCGCCCTATGCGAAAGATTGGATCAGGAATCTGAGCTCTGATTGGTGTGGAGAAAGGCGGTAGCGCTCTCCCGCTACCATCTTTCCCACACACCCTTTGACGTGGTTGGGACAAGCCGTTTCCCCAGCAAGCGTTTAGCCGGCCTGCTATCTCCACGGTCACACCACCCAGGCGCCCCGGATACCGAAAGACGGTGGCCGTTTCGACCAGATCTCTAATAGCTTCGGCGGCCTCACGGTCGCCCGCACTGACACCCTTCGCTAGCGCCTCTTCAGGCCGGCTAAGTTGCTCCTCATAACGCTTGAGGATGGCCGGATGCAGCGCGATCTCTTTCGTGGCTGACGGTCCGCTAGCCGCTTATGGATGCCTGCCGAGGTCTTCCATGTCGCGGCAGAGACGATCAAGAGCTTCAAGAGCGTCAACGATGACAACATCAAAGGATTTCTGCTCCACCGAAAATCAATTCCACCAGGGATCGGCATCCGTTTTGCCTCGTCTCGGAGCAGACTCAGATGAGGTAATGGTTAAATGTATCCAATTTATCCAAGTGGACTCCATTCAGCTGGCTGGCGCACGGACGCGGTCACATTTTGGATCGTGATACATGTTGAGTAAAGCTATGTAATTTATATATTTATTCAGACAGCGGTCGCGCTGTGAGGGCTTTCGCCACAGGTCGATTGGATACTAATATTGACTCTTGGATACATTCTGGTCAGCTTCCCCTGCATAACAAAACCAACCTTGGGAGGACCCGGTGACCGGCAGTTCGGGCGCGCGCGGGCCGAAATTGACACAGACCACGGCCGTGCTTGCGATGTGCGCGGTCCTCATCGCCGTTTTCTCGATCTTCCTGAACGGCTTCCTCACTCTCGGCAATTTGTTCGCGCTGGCGCGCAACATCTCGATTCTCGGCATCCTCGCGCTCGGCATGGCAGTCGTTGTGATCGGACGCGGACTCGATTTGTCGCAAGTTGCCTCCTTCGCCGCCTCGACTGCGATCGCGATCATTCTCATGAATTCTGGTTACGAGACACCGGTCGCACTCTTGATCGGTTTCGTGATGGCGATCGCGATCGGCGTCCTGAATGGGTTTCTGATCTCGGTGGTCGAGATGCCACCGCTGCTCACGACCTTGGCGTCCAGCCTTGCGGTGCTAGGGATCGTCCGCACCACCGCAGTGCAGCACTACGTCGTCTATCTCTCCAAGGGGCATGATGAATTCCTGCGGCTCGGCGGAAACATCTGGGGCGGCGTCCCGATCTCGATCCTGATCTTCGCGGCCACCGCGGTCGTCGTGCATCTGTTCCTGTCGCGCACCGTGATCGGACGATTCGTCTATGCCCACGGCGATAATCCCGACGCCGCGCGACAGACCGGTCTGCCGACCCGTCCGCTGACCATGATCGAATACGCACTGTGCGCTGCGATCGGCTACATCGGCGGTGTCGTGATGGTCGCACAGACGGCGCTGATGCATCTCCAGGTCGCGGAATCGACCATCATTTTCGACGTCATCATGGTTGTCGTGCTCGGCGGAGTGAGCCTCGTCGGCGGCCGTGGCAACGTGATGAGCGTCATCGCCGGAACGCTGCTGATCGGTGTGCTGCTGAACGGCATGACCATCATGGATATGGACGTGCAGACCCAGAACATCGTCAAGGGAATCGTGCTGCTGATCGCGATCCTGCTCGATTCCCGGCTGCATCCGCGCGACGAGGAGACGTCGAAGCAGGGCGACTGAAGCTCTGCATCATCAACGGGCCGCAATAATCGGCCGATAAAAGGGGAGGAAGAAACATGACGAGAGCAGTGCACAGAAGGGCGTTCGCCGGCATCGGGCTGGCGGCGTCGGTTGCTATCGCCGCGCTGGTGGCGGCACCATCGCAGGCGGCCGGGCCACGCGACCAGTTGCGTGAGAAGTTCGACAAGGCGCTCAAGGGCAAAACGGTTGCCTGGTCGCCCGTCTGGATGGGCGTTCTGGAATCCGAATGGACGCGCGTGATGAAGGATCGTTTCGACGATTACGGCATCAAGCTCATTACGCGCGATGCCAACATGAAGTCCGACATCCAGCTGCAAACCGTCAGCGACTACATCAACGAAAAGCCCGACGTGCTCGTGGTCCAAAATCCGAACGTCACGCTGCTCGCCAAGGAGCTCAAGCGTGCGATGGACGCCGGCATCTATGTCGTGCAGGTCAACATGGCGTCGAACACCCTGAGCGACGCCTATGTCGGCGTCGATGCCAAGGATCTCGGCACCAAGATCGCTCGCGAAGTGATCAACCAGTGCGGCGCTGGCAAGGGCTCGGGTGAAATCGCGATCCTCGAGGGCGAGGCGACCGCGGCCTATTCGCTCGACATGAAAAACGGCGCCATGGGGGTGTTCAAGACCGATCCGTCGATCAAGGTCGTTTCGTCGCAGCCGACCAGCTGGGACGCCAACAAGGCCGGCGACATCACGACCACCGTGTTGCAGCAGCATCCCAAGCTGTGCGGGATTCTCAGCGTGTGGGGACCGCAAACTGCGGGCGCTGCACAGGCGATCAAGGCGGCCAACATGGGCGATAAGGTGAAGGTGTTTGTCGCCAGCGACGGGCAGCCCGCGGATTGCGATCTACTGGAGCAGGGCGCGTTCTCCGCGAACCTGTCGTATCGCGCCGACGTGCAGGGGCAGACCATCGCCGATGCGGTGATTGCGCTCCTGCAGAGCGGCGACAAGCCGGGCGCGAAGAACGTGGCCTATTACACGACCCCCGCTTGGGTTAAGTCGAAGGACGATCGGATGTACTGCTTCAGCATCCCGAAGGGCGCGAAGT